>JBJTXX010000445.1:0-8779 GCA_046082485.1 Actinomycetota bacterium | reverse complement strand
TTCCGGCACGGCCGGCCGCCGTGCTCTGGGACATGGACGGCACGATCGTCGACACCGAGCCGTACTGGATCGAGACCGAGCACGAACTCGTGGCCGAGTTCGGTGGCCACTGGGACGACGAGAAGGCGCACTCGCTGGTGGGCAAGGACCTGCGCGATTCGGCCACCATCCTCCGCGACTGGGGCGGCGTGCAACTGCCCATCGACGACATCGTCAACCGACTGCTCGACGGTGTCATCGAGCGGGTGCAACAGAACGTGCCGTGGCGGCCGGGTGCCCGAGAGTTGCTGGCAGCACTGAACGAGGCCCGCATCCCCACCGCACTCGTCACCATGAGTTGGCAGCGGTTCGCCGATGCCGTGGTCGCGGCGCTGCCGAAGGGGTCGTTCGACGTGGTGGTGACGGGCGATCAGGTCGCCAACGGCAAACCACACCCCGAGCCATACCTCGCCGCCGCCGCAGCGCTCGGGGTGCGACCCGAGGACTGCGTGGCCATCGAGGACTCCCCCACGGGGCTGCGCAGCGCGGTGGCCGCCGGGTGCCGCACGATCGCCGTGCCGAACGTGGTGCACATCCCCGATGCTGCCGACTACACGAAGGTGGCGTCGCTGCTGCACCTCGACCCTGGCCATCTCGGACTGCCGCCGGCCGGGGGCGGGGGCCGACGGCCGAACTGGCGGCGCCTCACGGTTGGCGCCGGTCTGGTGGCAGCACTCGGCATCGCCGGGGTGCTGGTGTTCCGGTCGTCCACGCCACCGCCGTTCGCCACGGTGCCGGTCGCAGCGTGGGCACCGTGGTGGACGGTCGACGATGCCATCGGTTCGGTGCAGGCGAACGGCGCAGCGCTCACCGAGGTGTCACCGCTCTGGTTCGAGGCACGCGGCGCCACCGAGATCGGCCCAGCGTCGAACACCAACCTCGACGAGTTGGCCCCGCTCGCCGACGCCGTGCGAGCGAGCGGCGCACTGCTGATGCCCTCCGTGGTCGATGCGATGCCCGCCGGCGGCATGGCGAGGGTGCTCGGCGGCTCCGCGACGCGAGCCCAGCACGTGGCCACGCTCGTCGACCTTGCGGTGGCGCAGGGCTACGACGGCCTCGACCTCGACTACGAGCAGTTCGCATTCGCCGACAAGCCCGCGTCGTGGCAGACCACGTCGAACAGTTGGGTGCAGTTCATCCGCGAACTCGGGCCGGCGCTGCACGCCCAGGGCAAGTTGCTGTCGGTCACCATCCCGCCCATCTACGACACCGAGACGTCGGGCCTCAGTGGCTACTGGGTCTACCGGCCGGCGGAGATCGACGACTTCGTCGACCGCATCAGGGTGATGGCCTACGACTACAGCACCGGCTCGCCCGGCCCCATCGCCCCGTACGAATGGGTGCGCACCATCGTGCGGGCCACCAAACGTGCGGTGGGCGACGACGGCAAGGTGGTGCTGGGCATCCCGCTGTACGGCCGCAACTGGGTCACCGACACCAGCGGCACGTGCCCGGCCTCCGCCGAGGGCACCACCACCGTCAGCCTGCGCAACCTTCCCGACCTGATCGAGCGCCGCGGCGTCACACCCGTACGCGACACCGTCTACAACGAGTCCGGCTTCGAGTACCGACTCGAGGTCAGCGACGGCGGAGTCACGTGCACGCAGACTCGCTCGGTGCGCTACGTCGACGAGGACGGCGTCCGCGCCCGCATCGACCTCGCCCGCGCCGAACGCATCGGCGGGGTGTCGTTCTGGGCGCTCGGCTTCGACAGTCCGCTGACCTGGGAACTGACGAGACCGGTCGCCCGTCCGCAACCTGCAGGGGGTACCTCACCATGAGCCATGGCATCGAGGGGCCGCTGCGCGACGAACTCGGCGCCCGCCGCGACGACATCGCCGACCGCTGGATACTGCCCCGCGACCGGCGGCCGGCCAGCAGTGCCCGCGGTGTGCACCACGCCGCTCACATCTGCAGCGACGTCGAACGCACCGTGCGCTTCTACGTCGAGCTGCTGGGCTTCCCCCTCGTCGAGATGTTCGAGAACCGCGACTACCAGGGTTCGACGCACTTCTTCTTCGACATCGGCCACGGCAACACGCTGGCGTACTTCGACCTGCCGGGTCTCGACCTGCCCGAGTACCGCGAGGTGCTGGGCGGGCACCACCACCTGGCGATCTCGATGGAACCCGACCAGTGGCGGATGGCGCGCAAACGACTCGATGCTGCGGGCATCGAGTACGCGCACGTCAGCGGGTCGTCGCTGTACTTCAACGGCCCTGACGGCGAGCGACTCGAGTTGATCAGCGACCCGCTCGGCGAGATGTACGGGAAACCGGTCGGCTGAGATTCCCCACCCACGGGGTGCCGTCTAGCATCCCGTCATGGAATTCCACTTCGCCACTGTCTGGGAGTCGATCGCCGACGTCATCGGCGACAACACGGCCGTCGTGCACGCCGACCGCCGCTTCACATGGTCGCAGTACGACGAACGGGCTGCCCGCATCGCCGCCGCCTACAGCGCCGCCGGCCTCGGGCCGGACTCGAAGATCGGCCTGTACCTCTACAACGGCAACGAGTACCTCGAGGCACACTTCGGCGCCTTCAAGATGCGCGGCGTGCCGATCAACGTGAACTACCGGTACCTCGACGAGGAACTGGTGTACCTGCTCGACAACGCCGACGCGGAGGCGCTCGTGTTCCACTCGTCGCTCGGTGATCGTGTGGAGCGCATCCGGGCCCGCCTTCCCAGGTTGCGTCTGCTCGTCGAGGTCGACGACGGCGACACCGGCCGTGTGCAGGGCGCGGTGGCGTACGAGTCCCTGCTCGCCGGGCATGACCCGATGCCACGCATCACCCGCGCCGAGAGCGACATCTACATGCTCTACACCGGCGGCACCACGGGAATGCCCAAGGGCGTGATGTACGACATGGGCGGTCTCACGGGCTCCTTCGCCACGTTGGGCTTCCCACTCATCGGTCTCACCCCGCCGACCACTGCCACCGACATCGCACCCGGCGTGCAGCAGGTCGTGGCCAGCGGCGCAGGGTTGATCTCGATGCCCTGCGCGCCGCTGATGCACGGCACGGGCGTGTGGCTGGGCGCCATGATCCCGCAGCTGGGCGGGGCGCAGGTGGTGACCCTGCAGAGTCGGTCGCTCGACGCCGACGAGATCCTCGGCACGGTGCAACGCGAGCGGGTCACGAACATGACGATCGTCGGCGACGCGTTCTCGAAGCCGATCATCAAGGCCATCGACGTTGCCGGCGCCGCTGGCACGCCATACGACCTGTCGAGTCTGCGAATGGTCATCTCGTCGGGTGTGATGTGGACGGCGGAGGTGAAGGAGCAACTGCTCGACCGCATCGAGCAGGTCATCCTGCTCGATGCCATCGGTTCGTCGGAGGGCTCGATGGGCAGCAGCATCTCGATGAAGGGTGTGCCTCCGAGCACCGCGAAGTTCAGCCGCAACCCCACGACGAAGGTGTTCACCGACGACGACCGCGAGGTGCAGCCGGGTTCCGACGAGGTGGGCATGGTGGCCGCCGGTGGCATGGTGCCGCTCGGCTACTTCAAGGATGAAGCCAAGAGCGCCCGCACCTTCCGCACCATCGAGGGCGTGCGCTACTCGTTCCCGGGCGACATGGCCATGGTGGCCGCCGATGGCTCGCTCATCCTGCTCGGCCGAGGCAGCCAGGTCATCAACTCGGGTGGCGAGAAGATCTTCCCCGAGGAGGTCGAGGAAGCCGTGAAGCGCGTGGATGGCGTGGTCGACTGCCTGGTGGTCGGCGTCGAGGACGAGCGGTTCGGCCAGGCGGTGACCGCGATCGCCTCCGTGGCCGACGGCGCGACCGTCGACGAGGCCTCGGTGATCGCCGGAGTGAAGCGTGATCTCGCCGCCTACAAGGCACCCAAGCGCGTGGTCTTCGTCAGTCAGGTGCCCAGGGCCCCGAACGGCAAGGCCGACTACAAGGCCGCCAAGCAGATCGCCGTCGACACCCTCGGCGCCTGAACGCAGGTACGAAAATGGTCGGTGGCGGACCGATTTCGTACCCGCGTCGAACCGCAGCGGCTCAGAGCGTGCCGGCGATCCTCTCGCCGATCATCACCGCCGGCAGGTTCGTGTTCGCACGGGTGATCTGCGGCATCACGCTCGCGTCGGCCACCACCACGCCCGGCACGCCGTGCACCCGACCGTCGGCATCGCACACTGCCATCGACCCGGTGCCCATCGCACACGAGCCGACCGGGTGGTAGTAGTGCGCCACCGTGTCGCGGATGGCGGCGTCGGTGCTCATGTCGGTGATCCGCCCACCCAGCACCGAGGCCAAGCGCGGATGATCCAGCAGTTGCTCGGCCAGCACCAACCCGTCGCGCAGCACCGCAAGGTCGTGGCCGTCGTCGTCGCTGAGATAGCGGTGGTCGATCACCGGGTGCGCCTCGGGGTCGGCCGACGCGATGTGCACGAAACCGCGGCTGCGCACGTCGACGCACGACACCTCGACGTGCACCCGGCCGAACAGGAAGCTCGTCTGGTCGCTCGCGCACACCGGGAAGACGTGCATGTCGTAGCGCCCATCGACGGATCGACTCGAGGCGAACTTGCCGAGCGTCTGCTCTTCGGGCAGGAAGCCGGTGGCTGCTGCCTCGTCGAGCCACTGCTGCAACTGCGGGCCGACCGCACGGTCGGCGTGCACCATCGGGTGATCGTGCAGATTCGCACCCACGCCGGGAAGTTCGTGCGTCACGGCAACCCCGGCCGCCCGCAGCACCTCGGGGTCGCCGACACCCGAACGCTCCAGCACCAGCGGCGTGCCGTACGCACCGGCGGACAGCACCAACGTGCCGGCCTCGATCTCGACGTGCTCACCTCGACGCCACAGGTGAAGGAGCGTTCCGTTCGCCCCGACCTCGAAACGGTCGACCAGTGCCTCGTCGAGGATGCGCAACCGGTCGCGCACCGGGTCCACGTAGGCGAACGCCGCATTCCAGCGTGTCGTGCCCACCACGTTCACCGTCTCGAGCCCGAACGACGACCCGGCGTCGAGGTCGCACAGGTCGCTGGCGATCGGCCAGCCCAGCTCCGTCGCTGCATCGAGGCAGCGGGCGTGGAACGGGCCGGCCTCGTGCCGCTCGTAGGCCCGCACGCGCATGCGCCGCACGACCTCGTCGTAGATCGGCGCGACGTCGTCGCCCGACCAGCCGGGCAGGTTCCAGTCGTCGTACTCCGCACGCTGACCGACGGCTGCAATGGCCCCGTTGTGCGAACTGCAACCGCCCATCACACGCGCACGCTCGAACACCCAACGGCCCGATGCGTAACCCCAGTCATGGGTGGTGGCCAGCATGCGCGCGTTGCGCAACTCCTGCGGCCAACGGTCGCTGTCGAAGGGCCCGTAGTCGGGGCCGGCCTCGACCAACAGCACGTCGCGTCCGCGTTCGGCCAACCGGCCGGCCACCACGCAGCCCGACGATCCGGCACCCACCACCACGACGTCGGCGGTCACTCGTGTCATCACAGTCCTCCCAGGGTCAGTTCGCCCAGTTCCGAGGCTGGGTCGACGAGGTCGTCGACGATGTCGAAATGATGCCGCCCGACGCATCGCCGCGACACGACATCCGCCCCGGCGCGGCGCAACACCGCCGCGTACGCGGTGCTCTGCGCACCGAAGGCCTCGGTGTCGGCGTCGCCCCACGCCACCGTCACCCGGGTGGCGTTGGCCACCGGCAGCAACATCGGGCTCGACCGTTCCGCCGCGCCGAGGTCGAGGCCGAGCGGTTCGTTCACCGTCGTCATCACGATCGGCCGCAGGTCGAACACGCCGCTGAGCAGCACCACCCTGTCGACGCGCAGCGGCGGGGTCTGCACCAGCGCAGCCATGGCGGCCAGATGGGCACCGGCCGAGTGGCCCGCCAACACCACCGCCCGCGGAACAGCGGCCTCGGCGATCGCCCGCAGCCCGGCCGTCACCTCTGCAACCATCGTCGCCAGCGTGCCCTCCGGTGCGATCGTGTACTCGAGCGCTGCGAACCCCCACCCGAGGGCGAGCGCACCGGGCGCGAGGTACATCGACTCGGCTGCCGACAACGCCTGCCAGTAACCGCCGTGGACGAACACGAGCATCGGCGCCGCATCATCCGGTTCCACCATGAGGTGCCCGCCCGCGAGGGTGCGCACCGAGGGACCCAGCGACGACAGCGCCGCCGTGCTGCGGGCGCGCCAGTCCTCGACGAACGGCTGGGCGGAACCGCCCGCCCGCGAACTCGGCGAGTACTCACGTTCCAGATCGGTCACCCGCCCAATGTAGATCGACTCGAACCTAGGGTCTTTGGTCCCGCGAGCTAGGTGCCGCGCGCCCCTGCCTGCCGCACGGGCCCACCGTTACCGTCGTCGTCGTGTCCGTGAACCGCTTGTCCTCACCAGCCCGCGTCCTCGCCCTCACCGGTGCGCTCGCGTTCGGGGTCGTCGCCTGCTCGGCCGACAGCAACGACGCGATCGTCACCACCTCGGCTGCCCCGGTCGAGTCCACCACCACGGTCGCCGCCACGCTGCCGATGGGCGACATCGTCGCCACCGCGCTCACCGGTCACGTGTTCACCGAACTCGCCGGGCTCGTGCTCGATGCAGGGCTCGTCGAGCCGCTGCGCCAGGGGCCGTACACCGTGTTCGCCCCCACCGATGATGCGTTCGACAAGTTGCCGCTCGACGTGCTGCACACCGTGCAGGACAACCCCGACACCCTGAAGACCGTGTTGCTGCACCACGTGGTGGAGGGTGCCATCAGCCCCGAGCAGATGGCCGAGGGTGAACTCACCACGCTGGCCGGCACGAAGCTCACTGTCACCAAGGTGGGCGACACGTTCTACGTCGACGGGAACCCGGTGGGCGCTGGAGTGCAGGCCACCAACGGCTATGTGTACGTGATGCGTGACGTGCTGGTGCCGGCCCTCGGCACCGTCGTCGACGTGGCAGTGGCGTTCGAGAACGCCGGCTTCGGCACGCTGGTCGATGCGGTCACCGCCGCCGGCCTGGCCGAGACGCTCAGCGGCGAGGGCCCCTTCACCGTGTTCGCCCCGGTCGACGCCGCCTTCGAGGCGCTGCCGGCCGCGACGTTGAACGCAGCGCTGAACGACCCCAAGGGTCTGCTCACCACGGTGCTCACGTACAACGTGGTGGCCGGGAAGATCACCACCGACCAGTTGAAGGACGGCGGCACGCTGAAGACCGTGCAGGGCGAGGAACTCACGGTCACCAAGGACGATGCCGGCAACTGGCTGATCGACGGCAACCCGATCGCCGTCCAGAACATCCAGGCCGGCAACGGCGTGATCCATGCCATGGGTGCGGTGCTGCTGCCGCCGTCGCTCGGCTGACGGCACCTGCGGTCCCCCAACCGCGGACGAACAGACAGCAACCCCCATGGTGATCGGCGGCCCGACGGCACGGGCCGCCGATCCGCGTCCGGACCCAGTTCGAGGCCTGCTCGTCAGCCGCCAAGGGTGACGATGTAGTCGACGATCGACTCGACATCCGCCTTCGGCACACGGTTCACGGGCATGGGCACCTTGTTCCCGGCGGGTACATCGGCCCCCGGATCGGTGATCGCCCGCACGAGGTAGTCGCGGTCCACCACCACGGCTCGGCCGTCCTGCAGTTCCACGGTCGAGCCGAACAGGCCCAGCCATGTGGGGCCCACACCCTTGTCGCCGTTGGCGGTGTGGCACGCTGCGCAGCCGTACTGCTTCGCCAACTCCTGGCCTGCGGGCAGCGCATCACTGCCGTCGCTGCCACACGCAGCCAGCGCAGTGATACCGGCGGCCAGCACCGCGGGCAGCGCACGGGCCACGATGCGAGTGCGAAGTCGGTTGCTCACGGCGAACATGGTGCCATGCTGGCAGACGGCATGACCACCGCGGCCCTTCCCATCCACGCGCACCGCGACGAGCTGTTGGCCGCCATCCGCGACCATCAGGTCGTGGTGATCGCCGGCGAGACCGGTTCGGGCAAGAGCACGCAGTTGCCGCAGTTGTGCCTCGAGCTGGGTCGGGGGGCACAGGGACGCCTCATCGGGCACACCCAGCCGCGGCGGGTGGCGGCGCGCACCATCGCCGAGCGCATCGCGGAGGAACTCGGCACCCAGTTGGGCAACACGGTGGGATACACCGTGCGCTTCACCGACAAGGTCGGCGACCAGACCCGCGTCAAGGTGATGACCGACGGCATCCTGCTGGCCGAGATCCAGCGCGATCGCATGCTGCGTCGCTACGACACGCTGATCATCGACGAGGCCCACGAACGCAGTCTCAACATCGACTTCCTCCTCGGCTACCTGCGGCAGTTGCTGCCGCGGCGACCAGACCTGAAGGTGGTCATCACCTCCGCCACCATCGACACCGAGCGCTTCAGCAAGCACTTCGACGCGCCGGTCATCGAGGTCAGCGGTCGCTCGTACCCCGTGGAGGTTCGCTACCGGCCTTTCGGCGCCCGAGACGACGACCCCGCCGACGACCGGGATCAGGTGCAGGCGGTGCTCGACGCCGTCGACGAGCTGGCGCACGAGGGGCGCGGCGACGTGCTGGTGTTCCTGAGCGGTGAGCGCGAGATCCACGACGTGGCCGATGCCCTGCGGCGACGGTCCGCAGAGCAGGCCGACCACCTCGAGGTGTTGCCGCTGTACGCGCGACTGTCGGCCGTGGAGCAACACCGCATCTTCCAGCCCCACCGCGGCCGCCGCGTGGTGCTGAGCACCAACGTCGCCGCGACCTCATTGACGGTGCCGGGGGTGCGTTACGTGGTGG
>JBJTXX010000444.1:0-3754 GCA_046082485.1 Actinomycetota bacterium | reverse complement strand
CCCGCGTGCAGGTGGTGCAACTGGTGCGGGCCGTGGCCTCGGGGCAGCCGTTCCAGGCCGACGACCTCGGCACCGTGGGCGTTGCGTACGACACGCGGGTGGAGGGGCTGGTGCCCGCCGAGTCGCTCGACAAGTTGGTCGGGCGGGTGGCCGCGGCCGACCTGCAGCCCGGCCAGTTGGTGCAGGCGGGCATGTGGCGCGACCAGGCCGCGTTGCGGGTGGGCGAACGAAGCGTGGGCGCCGTGCTGCGCGCCGGCCGCATGCCCGCAGGGTTGGTGGCAGGCGATGTGGCGGTGGCCGCGCAGATGCTGGATTCCGCAGCGATCGCGGCCGCGACGGCTGCATCGTCCACGGCTGCCTCATCGACGGCAGACGGTGCCGAGCCGGCCATCACCTCGACACCGCTGCCCGTGGTGGTGCGTCTCATCGACGTGCAGACCACAGCCGAGGGGAACCAGTTGGTGACCCTTGCAGTGCCCGAGGCTTCGGCATTGTCGGTGGCGCAGTGGGCCGCCACCGAACAACTGGTGTTGGTGGGAGGTGCAGCATGATCATCGCCTTCGGTTCCTGGCGTGGAACCGGTGCCACCACTGCGGCACTGCTGCTGGCGGCATGCGCCGCCGAACACGGTGACGCCTGGCTGCTGGAGGCCGACCCTGCGGGTGGCGTGCTGGCCGGTCGCCTGCAGCTGCCGTCGGGATCGATCGGCGGGCTCGAGCGTGTGGCATTTCCTGCGCAGGCCGGTGCTGCCGGCGAGGTGCTGCAGACCGTCGCACATCGCACGGGTGGGTTGCGGGTGGTGTCGTGCCCCGCCGACCCGTTCCGGGCCCACGCCTGTCACCTGCCCCGACAGGCGTGGGCACGCTCGCTGCGCGAACTGCCGGGCACGGTGGTGGTGGACGTCGGCCGTTTGCGTGCTGGCACGCCCGTGGGCCCGGTGCTGGCGGCGGCCGACGTGCTGTTGCTGGTGTCGTCGCCCGAGGTGTGCGCGGCCGTCGGCAGCATCGAATGGCTGCACGCGGCCGGTGTGGTGGCGCCGGGCGAGCGTGGTGTCCCCGACCTGCCGGTGCGACTGCTGGTGGTCGATGCGCCTGGTGGGGTTGCCTTCGCCGAACCAACCCTGCGTGCCGACCTCGGTGAGCACTGGGGCGGCTGGCTGCCGTGGCAGCCGCTCGACGTCGACCTGTTGCACCGCGGCGCGACGGTCGATGACCGCAGGCTGCGCCGCAGCCCGTTGGTGCAGGCGGCTCGTTCGGTGCTGCAGGGCGTTGCGAGCCTGCGGCCTCCCGAAGTGCCCGTGGAGGCCGTGGCACCTGTGAATGCCGTGGAACCACAGCAGCCTGCGGCATCCCCGGCTGTGGTGCGTGAGGAGGTGGCGGCATGAACGAGGAGGAACTCGATCTGCTGGTGGCCGACATCCGCCGGCAGTGGGGCGACCGGTTCCCCGTGCCCGGCGCAGACGAGACGGCTGCCGAGCGCGACGCACGCGAATCGCTGACCCGTCGGGTGCTGGAACGAGTGGTGCTGCCCGAACTGGATCATCAGCGCATGACGGCGCGCCAGTCGCCGTTCTCCGATGCGGAACGTCAGGCGGTGGTGGACCTCGTGGTGTCGGAGATGTTCGGGCTGCCCCGGCTGCTGAACGTGCTGCGCGACCCGATGGTGACCGACGTGCTGGTGTTCGGCTGCGACCCGGTCCGCGTCGAGCGCGGTGATGGCACCCAGCAGTTGCTGCCGCCGTTGGTGCGACGCGACCGCGATCTCGAGCGCATCATCTACGACACGGCAACTGCGCGACGCCGTCCGTTCAACCGCGAGAGTCCGTTCGTCGACCTCGAACTCGAGCCCGGTGTGCGCTTCCACGGCGAGGGTTTCGACGTGGTGCAGCGGCCGTTGGTCACGGTGCGCCGTGCCGCCGTGTTCGGAATGTCGCTGGCCCAGTTGGTCGAGCGCGGCACCATCCACCCGACCGGAGCAGCACTGCTACGCGCCGCGGTGGCCGCGCACATGAACGTGCTGGTGTGCGGCCGGATGGGTTCGGGAAAGACCACCATGCTGCGGGCGCTGTTGCACGAGGTCGACACCAACGACGTGATCGTGACGGTCGAGACCGACTTCGAGCTGAACGTGGCGTCGATGGGGCTGCACCCGTTCGTGCACGCCTATCAGGCCCGTGTGCCGAGCACGGGTGGTGGGGCGGGCATCTCGTGCAGCGACGTGATGGTGCCGGCCGTGCGCACCCGAGCCGACTGGATCGTCGTGGGCGAGGTGCGTGGCGCTGAGGGAACCGCCCTCGTGCAGGCGATGTCGATCGGCCAGGGCGCGATGGCCACCGTGCACGGCGGTTCCGCGAAGGATGGGGTGGAGCGTCTCGGCGAACTCATCGCGTTCCACTCGGGTGTCGAACTGCGCATGGCCCGGTGGCAGGTGTACCGCAGTGTGGACCTCGTGGTGCACGTGACGGGCAACAACCGCCACGGTCGGGTGGTCACCGAGATCGCCGCGCCGAGCGTGGAAGAGGATGGTGCGCGGTTCGTGCTGCACCGCTTACTGGCCCAACGTGGCGCCGAGGGCACTGCGCAACCGGCCGCCGAGCCGCAGCGGGCGATGCTCGAGCGGCTGTGCGCTGCCGACCCCGGCTTCAGCGCCGACGGGTGGCACACCGCAGTGGGGGTGGGGAGATGAGCGCGGTAGTGCTGGCCGTGATGGTGGCCGTGGTGCCGGCCGCCGTGGTGGGGCTGGCGGTGGCCCTGTTGCTGGGTGGCGCCGCTGCTGCGTTGTGGAAGGCGGTGGCGCCCCCGCAGATGGTGGCCGCGGCAGGCAGCGCCAGCACGCCGTCGGCCCTTGCGGGCATCGGCCACCGACGGCTGGTGATGGGTGCGGTGGCAGCGTTCGTGGTGCTGCTGGCCACGCGCTGGCTGCTGCTGTCGTTGTTGGCCGGCGGACTGGTGGTGTTCTGGGGGCGGCTGGTGCACGACGACAGGGCCGAACACGAACGGCTGCGGGTCGAGGCCATCGCCCGTTGGCTGGAGGACTTGCGTGACACCCTGCGTGGCTCGTCGATGGCGGCCGAGCACGCACTGGAACACGTTGCGCAGCGCCCGCCGGAGGCGATCGCCGAGCCGCTGGCCCGGTTCGTGCAGCGTCGCCGCCAGGGTTTCCGCACCGATGAGGCGCTGACGCTGCTGGCCGACGACCTGGCACACCCGACGGCTGACGCAGCGATCGCGGCCATGCTGCTGGTGGTGGGTGGCTCCGCCGGTGCGGGTCGGCTGTACGGCACGGTGGATGCACTGGCGACCGCGGCGCGCGACGAACTGGCGGCGCGCGAACGCATCGACCGCACCCGCGCCGTCTACCAGTCGAGCATGAAGCGCCTGATGGTGATCGGGGCGTTGCTGGTGGCGTACCTGCGCTTCGCCGGCGGCGACCTGCTCGACCCGTACGACACGGCCGTGGGTCAGATGGTGTTGCTGTTCCCGTTGGGCCTGTGGCTGGGTTGCATCCTGTGGCTGCGGTCGATGTGCCGCTACGACCTGCCGGCGCGTGGCCGGGTGGAGGTGGCGTCATGAGCCCACTGCGTTCGGGTGCGCTGGTGGCGTTGGTGTTGGCGGCCGCCGCGTGGTGCGTGGCGCAGGCCGTGCGACGGGCGCCCGTGTCGGTGGCGGCGGGACGACGCGCGTTGTACGGCGACCCGAGCGGCACCTCTGCGGTGCCGGGCGCCACGCCCGGAAGTGTCGCGGTGGCCTCGGTG
>JBJTXX010000443.1:0-1674 GCA_046082485.1 Actinomycetota bacterium | reverse complement strand
GGAGGCCCGAGCGGTGGAACTCGACGAGCGACTGCACACCCTGAGCCGCGGCCATCACACGGCCAGCAGCCTGCTGCGAGCCGCCACCCTCGACGGACATGCATCGCTGGGCAGGGTCGGAAGTGGCCAGTTGGCGGTCGGTGCGCCGGCCGACTTCGTGACGGTCCGCCTCGATTCGGTGCGCACGGCCGGCTGCGGCGCCGGGCCGGAGGTCGCGGTGTTCGCGGCGAGTGCGGCAGACGTGCACCATGTGGTGGTCGGTGGCGTGGTGCGGGTGAGCGACGGCCACCACACCTCGCTCGACGTGGCCGGCGAACTGGCCGTGGTGATCGGGGAGTTGCAGCGATGACCACGACCGTGCTCGACGACATCGGCCTGCTCGTCACCAACGACCCGCAGGCGGGTGAGGGTCCGCTGGGCATCGTGCGCGATGCCAGCGTGGTGTTCGAGGGTGACCGCATCGTGTCGGTCGGCCGCAGCGGGCAGGTGGCCGATACCCGGATCAGCGTGTGCAGTCGCTCGTCGAGTTCCACCGCTCGGGCCTCCTCGAACAGGTCGACCACGGCATGTGAATCGCTGCCGAGGCTCATGGCCGCACCCGCCTCGCGCAACAGTCGGGCGGGTCCCACACCGTCAGCGAGATCGCGTTCGGTCGTTGGGCACATGCACACAGTGCATCGGTGCTGGCCGTGCAGGCGGATGTCGTGGTCGGTGAGGTGTGTGGCGTGCACCGACGTGAACCGTTCACCGAGGGCGCCCCTGTCGTGCAGCAGTTCCGTCGGCGTGAGGCCCGTGGCCGCAAGGCACTGCTCGTTCTCTGCCTGCTGCTCGCTGACGTGGGCGTGCAACGGGGCCCGGTGGTCGGCGGCCCACTGGGCCACCACGGCGATCGACGCCGGGTCGACCGCCCGGACGGAATGCACCGCCGCACCTACCACGACATCATCACCCGGCGCGAAGGCCGCGACCCGTTCGGCCCAGAGTTGTGCGGTGCCGTCGCTGAAGCGCCGCTGCACCTCGGTGGGTTCCATGTCGAAACCGCCGCGCAGGTAGCAGGCGTCGAGCAGGGTGAGCCGGATGCCGGCCTCGCGTGCCGCTGCCACCAGCGCCGCCGACATTGCGTTCGGGTCCGCGTACGGCACGCCACCGGGGCCGTGGTGCAGGTAGTGGAACTCCCCGACCGCCGTGATGCCTGCCATCACCATCTCGCCGTAGGCGGCACGGGCGAGACGGAAGTACGCCTCGGGTGTCAGGCGTGCGGCGACGGAGTACATCTGGTCGCGCCACGTCCAGAACGAGCCATGACCCTTCTGTGTGCGTCCCCGCAGCGCGCGGTGGAAGGCGTGGCTGTGCCCGTTCGCCAGTCCGGGAAGGGTGAGGCCGGCAAGGAGCGTCGCGTCGGCGGGGCATGCATCGGCGGAGCCGACCGAGATGATCAGCCCGTCCTGCACCTCGATCAGCGCACCTGCCGTCGAGGTGATGCCGCCCAGCCAGGCGAACTCGCACCAGTAGCGGCCCACTACGAGCCGACCCGCTGCACGAACTCGGTGATGCGTTCGATGAACGCAGCGCGGTGGAACCGTTCGAACTGTTCCCAGGTGGTGAGCGAACGGGTGTCGTGCACCCTGTCGAGGAACAGCAGGCCGTCGAGATGGTCGAGTTCGTGCTGGAAGG
>JBJTXX010000442.1:0-5366 GCA_046082485.1 Actinomycetota bacterium | reverse complement strand
CTCCAGGGTCGAATTTTCAGGTGGGGTGGGAAGTAACAGTTGTGGGGCTGCTGTTTTCGAGAAGGGCCCCGACCCGCGTGAAGGGTTCTTCGTATCGTCTACCTTGGGGGGTTGAATGGGTCGCTATCTCCTTCGTCGACTGTTCTCGGCCATCGTCACGTTGTGGTTGCTGACGACGATCGTGTTCGTCATCGTGAACGTGTTGCCCGGCGACATCGGTCGCAAGATCCTCGGACCCTTCGCCACGCAGGAGAACGTGAATGCGTTCAATCAGCGACTGGGCACCGACCGGCCGATCATCGAGCAGTACTTCACGGCGATGCGTCGTGTGTTCACCCTGAACTTCGGTGACGCCTACACCACGCAGTCGAAGGTGAACGACATCATCCTCCCGGCGCTGTGGCGTTCGGGCAAGCTGGCCCTGCTGGCCTTCGTGCTCACCATTCCTGTCTCCATCCTTGCTGGCGTGATCGCTGCCCGGCGCCAGGACAAACTCACCGACCGGGCGATCGTGAACCTCGGTCTGGCCAGTTCGTCGATCCCCGAGTTCGTCTCGGCGGCCGTGCTGCTGGCGCTGTTCTGCGTGCACTGGAAGATCGGCAAGGCGTTCGCCAACCCACCGCCGGGTACGCCCATTCTCGAGCAGTTCAGTTACCTGTTGATGCCAGCGCTCGCCATGGCGCTCGCGTACTTCGGGTACCTGGCGAGAATGACGAGAGCCGGGGTGATCTCGGCGCTGCAGTCCGACTACGTGCGCACCGCGACGATGAAGGGGTTCAGTCAGGGTCAGGTGATGCGCAAGCACATCCTGCGCAATGCCCTCGCACCGACCATCACGGTCATCAGCGTGCAGATCGGTTACCTCTTCGGCGGCATCATCGGTGTCGAGAAGGTCTTCAACTACAACGGCCTCGGCACCACGATGCTGATCGCGGCGAAGAACCGTGACATCCCGCTGCTGCAGGGTGCCGTGCTGCTGGTGGGCGTGATCTACATGCTGTCGACGCTCGCCGCCGACCTGCTGATCGCGTTCCTCAACCCCAGAGTGCGACTGGACACGAAGTGAACCTGCCCACGTCTCCACCCGACCCGTCCCTCGACGGCACCGTGCTGGTGCCCGGCTCGCCCGCCGTGCCGACACCCGTCAGCGAACGCAAGCAGGCACGCCGCGAGAACTGGCGGCTCATCCGTCGGCGGCCGTCGTTCATCATCGGCAACATCATCACCCTCGTGTGGGTGACCTGTGCGGTACTGGGCGAGCGCATCACCCCGCATCACCCGCTCGATTTCCGGGCCAAGTCGCACCAACCGCCCAGCGCCGACTTCTGGTTCGGAACCGACAAGACCGGCCGTGACGTGCTGTCGCGTGTGATGGCCGGCGCCCGCGACGTGCTGAAGATCGCTCCCGCGGCCGCAGTGCTCGGCGTGATCTTCGGCGTGCTGCTGGGCATGGTGATGGGCTACCTCGGCAAGCGCGTCGACATGGTGCTGAGCCGTATCGTCGAGGCGTTCCTGGCCCTGCCGGTGATCCTCATCTCGCTGCTGGCCATCACCACGCTCGGCAACTCCTCGTGGGTGGTGCTGGGTGTCGTGGCGGCACTCTTCACGCCGGTGGTCGCCCGCACGGTGCGCTCGGCCGTGATGGCCGAACGCGACCTCGACTATGTCACCTCGGCGAAACTGCGCGGCGAGACCTCCACGTTCATCATGTTCAAGGAGATCCTGCCGAACGTGTCGGGCCCCATCGTGGTGGAGCTGACGGTGCGCATCGGCTACGCCGTGTTCGCGATCTCGACCCTTTCGTTCATCGGCGCCGGTCCGCCGCCGCCGTCGCCCGACTGGGGCGCACAGGTGAGCGAGGGCTACAACTCCATCGCCGCAGGTGTGTGGTGGACCACGCTGTTTCCCGCGCTCGCCATCGCCAGTCTGGTGATCGCGGTGAACCTGATCGCCGATGCGGTGCAGTCGGTGCTGGAGGCGTCATGAGTCAGAACGCGGCCATCGAGGTCAACGACCTCCAAGTGGTGTACACGGTGCGCGGTATCGACCGTGTGGTGCTGCGCGGTGTGTCGTTCCAGATCGCCCCGGGTGAGGCCTACGGCCTCGTGGGCGAGAGCGGTTGCGGCAAGAGCACCACCGCCTACGCGGCAATGCGCTACCTGCTGCGCAACGGCCGCATCGTCGGCGGATCGGTCACCGTCGACGGCCAGGACGTCACCACGATGAGCGAGGCTCGCCTGCGCCAGTTCCGCTCGCGCGAGGCGTCGATGGTGTACCAGGACCCTGCCCTCGCGATGAACCCCACCATCCGCGTCGGCCGGCAACTGATCGAGAGCTTCACGCTGCTGGGCCAGAACAAGGCGCAGGCGGAGGCCTCGGCCATCGAGGCGTTGCGCAAGGTGCGCATCGCCGACCCGCAGCGCGTGATGGACCGCTTCCCGTTCCAGCTGTCGGGTGGCATGCAGCAGCGCGTAGTGATCGCCATGGCCCTTGCCTGCGACCCCAAGCTGCTCGTGCTCGACGAGCCCACCACCGGCCTCGACGCCACCGTGGAGGCCGAGGTGCTCGACCTCGTGCAGGCCCTGCGCAAGGAGAGCGATGCAGCGGTGCTGCTGATCGCCCACAACCTGGGCATCATCCGTTCGCTGTGCGACCGCGTGGGCGTGATGTACGCCGGCCGCATCGTCGAGGAAGGGCCGAGCGCCCAGGTCTTCGACGAGCCGCAGCACCCCTACACGGTGGGCCTGCTGCGCTCGCTGCCGCGCCACGGCGCTCGCAAGACCGAGCGCGCGCTCGCCACGATTCCCGGCATCCTGCCGCTGATCGGCAGCGACCTGCCGACGTGCGTGTTCCTCGATCGCTGCCCGTTGGCCGACGACACCTGCCGCAACGAGGTGCCGCCCCTGACCGGGGTGGGGGAGGGCCGCTGGTCGCGGTGCCACCACGTCGACCGAGTCGCCGAGATCCAGGAAGCCGCCCCGGCGCTCGGCATCACCGTGCTGGCCGAGAGCACCGAGCAGGCGGGTGTGCTCGAGCTCAGTCATGTCTCCAAGACGTTCAAGCAGCGCAACCAGGCGATTCCGGCGCTGGTCGACGTCGACCTGCAACTCGCCGAGGGTGAGACGCTGGGAATCGTGGGCGAGAGCGGTTCGGGCAAGAGCACGCTCGCCAAGACGATGCTGGGCATCGAGTCGCTCGACGAGGGTGGCCGCGTGAGCCTCAGCGGTCACCAACTGGCCGCCTCGACCACGGGGCGCTCGGCCGACGACAAGCGGTCGATGCAGATGATCTTCCAGAACCCCGACTCGGCGCTGAACCGCAGTTGGTCGGTGCGGCGCATCCTGGTGCGCAGCGTGGAGAAGCTGACCGGGATCAAGGGCAAGGAGGCCAACGACCGCGTCGAGGCCCTCGCCGCCCACCTGCGCCTCACGCCGCGTCACCTCGACCTCAAGCCGCGCCAACTGTCGGGTGGTCTGAAGCAGCGCGTGGCCATCGCCCGCGCCTTCGCCGGTGACCCGCGCATCGTGGTCTGCGACGAGCCCACCAGCGCACTCGACGTGTCGGTGCAGGCCGCCATCCTCAACCTGCTCAGCGACCTGCAGGTCGAGAACCGCACGAGCTACGTCTTCATCTCCCACGACATGGGCGTGGTGCGTTACCTCGCTGACCGCATCGCGGTGATGTACCTCGGCCGCATCCAGGAGATCGGGCCGACCGACGCCATCTTCAACGGGCCCAATCACCCCTACACCGAGGCATTGCTGTCGGCCATTCCCAGTGTCGACGGTGACGAACGTGCCCGCATCCGTCTCGGCGGCGAGATCCCCAGCCCGGCGAACCCGCCCAGCGGCTGTGTCTTCCACCCTCGTTGTCCGCGGGCCATCGAGGGGGTCTGCTCGGAGACCGAACCGCCGTTGCGGGAGATCTCGTCCGGTCACCAGATGCGCTGCCACATCCCGGCAGAGCTACTGGTGGAACTGCAGCGCCGGGGCTGATCAGGCCCGGCGCACCTGCACCGTCGCCAAGTCCTCGTAGGGGATGTGGCAACGGATCACGCCACCGTCGGGGGTGGCAGCCAACGGCGGCTCGACCGTCGAGCACAGGTCACCCTCGAGGCGGCGCGGGCAGCGGGTGTGGAACACGCAACCACCCGGCACGTTGACCGCGCTGGGGATCTCGCCCTCGAGGCGGATTCGCTCGTGGGTGTCGCCGTCCACGCTCGGGGCGGCCGACAGCAGGGCCTCCGTGTACGGGTGGTGCGGGCCGTCGAACACCCGCTCGGCCGGCCCGAGTTCCATGATGCGCCCGAGGTACATCACTGCGATGCGGTCGGAGAGGTAACGCACCACCCGCAGGTCGTGAGAGATGAACAGGTAACTGGTGCTGCTGTCGCGCTGGAGGTCGCCGAGCAGGTTCAGGATCGCTGCCTGCACCGAGACGTCGAGCGACGACGTCGGCTCGTCGCACACCACCACCCGGGGCTTGCCGGCAAAGGCGCGGGCGATGGCCACGCGCTGCTTCAGGCCGCCCGACAGTTGCGCCGGACGCATGTCGAGGTGGCGATCGGTGAGGCGCACCGCTGCGGTGATGGACTGCAGTTCGCCCTCGACCTGCTCCGCCGGGACTTGGCCCAGACGGCGCAGGCTGCGACCGATGATGCGCCGCACGGCATGGCGTCGGTTCAGCGCCGAATCCGGGTTCTGGAAGACGATCTGGATGCCGCGGATCTGTGAGATGGTGCGCCTGCGGGTCGTGGCCGGCAGCGCTTCGCCGTCGTACTGCAGGGTGCTGCCCTCGTCGGGGGCAGTGAGGCCGAGGATGGTGTGGGCCAGCGTGGTCTTCCCGCTGCCGGATTCGCCGACCAGGCCCAGCGTCTCGCCCGGGTACAGGTCGAGTGACACGTCGCGCACGGCCTTGATCTGCTTGCCGCCCTGCTCGAACGTCTTGCTGACGTGCTCGAGGTGCAACAGGGGAGTACCGCTGCGATCGACGACCGACGGCACGCCCGCCGGCAGTTCCGCCGCTGCCATGCCGGCGACCTGGTCCGTGTGATGGCACTTCACCATCCGGCCCTCGACCTGCACGAGCGGCGGCACCGTCGTGCGGCACGTGTCGGAGGCGAGGGCGCAGCGATCCACGAAGACGCAGGTGGGCAACTCGGTGCCGAGCAGCGGCAGGAAGCCCGGGATGGTCTCGAGGCGCTGGGCGCTGCGACGCGACCCGTGGCGGGGCAGGCAGCGCAACAGGCCGACCGTGTAGGGGTGCTGCGGGTGGTCGAAGACCTCGGCAGCGTCGCCTTCCTCCACGAGCTGGCCGGCATAGAGCACGCCGACGCGGTCGCACATCGAGCGGATGGCACCGAGGTT
>JBJTXX010000441.1:0-8192 GCA_046082485.1 Actinomycetota bacterium | reverse complement strand
CGCGACGCCTTTGGCCGTGATGGCTCGGGCGAAGTCGGCGTTCTCGGAGAAGAAGCCGTAGCCGGGGTGCACGCCGTCGGCGCAGCTCCGCTCGATGGCGTCGAGGATGGCATCGGTGTTGAGGTAACTCTCGGCGGCGGTGGAGCCGCCGAGGGCGTAGGCCTCGTCGGCCAGACGCACGTGGAGCGCATTCCGATCCAGCTCGCTGTAGACCGCGACGGTGGCGATCCCGAGCTCTCGGGCGGCTCGGATGACACGAACGGCGATCTCGCCGCGGTTTGCAATCAGGATCTTCTTCAGCACAAGTGGCAATCTTTGCCGAATGGACCCCCTCGGTGCCACCTCTCCTCCGATCTGGCCAGCCGGATGGCACGTGACCGTGGTGCCCGAGACGGGTAGCACCAACGCGGACCTGCTGCAGGCAACAGCGGCCGGCGCGCCGGATCGCAGCGTTCGGTGCGCACTGCACCAGACTGCTGGGCGCGGTCGACTGGACCGTCGCTGGGAAGCCCCGCCCGGCGCGAACCTGCTGGTGTCGCTGCTGTTCACCCACCCGCCGGCGAACCCGCACGAACTCGTGCAGCGCGTGGCCCTGGCCGCAGTGGACGCCTGCCGCACCGTTGCCGGGGTCGACGTGCGGCTGAAGTGGCCGAACGACCTGTTGCTCGACGACGCGAAGCTGGCCGGCGTGCTCGCTCAGTCCGCGACGGTGCAGGGCGGGATGGTGCAGGGCGGGATGGTGCAGGGCGGGATGGTCGTGGTGGTGGGAATCGGCATCAACGTGCGATGGGCGCCGCCCGATGCGGCGAGGCTGGGGGAGCAGTACGACCCCCAGATGCTGCTCGCGGCCCTGTTGACCGCATACGACGCGCTTCCCGACGACATCACCGACCGATACCGATCGTCGCTGGCCACGCTCGGCACGGCTGTTCGGGTGCACCTGCCCGACGGCGAGGTGGAGGGCAGGGCGATCGACGTCAAGGCCGACGGCAGATTGGTGGTGCTCGACGCCTGTGGCATCACGCACCGATTCGCCGTCGGCGACGTGGTGCACCTGCGCCGGGGGTGACCCGGCCGGGAAGGGGGTCGCCACTACCCTCTGCCCCGTGCTCGCCGTCGACACCACACCGCTGCCGCGTCGCCGGCGACTGCCGGGAATGCTGGTGGTGGCGTTGCTCGTGGCCGTTGCCGGCACGGCGGGCATCCTCGTGGCGGCCACTCGCACCATCGGCGCAGTTCCCAGGGTGCCGGGCGTCTCGCAGGTGCTGTCGCCTGCCAGCGCGACGGTCGACAACTACCTGCTGGTGGGCAGCGACAGCCGCAGCGAGGGTGACCCGAACACTGGTGAGGCGAGTGGGCCCACCGGTAACCGCAGCGACACGATCATGGTGCTGCGCTACGACCGGGCCACCGGCGGTGCAGCGCTGCTGTCGATTCCCCGCGACCTGTGGGTCGACGTGCCAGGTCACAGCGGCAAGCGACGCATCAACAGCGCCTACAACGACGGTCCCGACGTGTTGGTGCAGACGGTGCAGCAGGCGCTCGGCCTGCCGGTGCACCACTACGTGGAGATCGACTTCGTGGGGTTCACCCGTCTGGTGGAGGCATTGGGCGGGATCACGATCTGTTTCCCGTATCCCACCCGCGACACGAACACCGGCCTGAACATCATCGCCTCCGGCTGTCATCTGCTCGACGGCAAGCACGCACTCGCCTATGCCCGCAGCCGTCACTACGAGGAACTGAAGGAGGACGGCCAGTGGCACGAGGACCCGACCAGCGACCTCGGCCGGTCGCGCCGCCAACGCGAGTTCGTGAACACCTCGCTGCAGACAGCGCTGTCACGGCTGCGCTCGAACCCCTTCGATGCTGGTCGCCTCGTGTCGGCGATGGGCACGGCACTTCGACTCGACGAGGACCTCGACCCCGTCGAGGCCGGCGGCTCGTTGCGCAGCGCGGTCGACAGCGGTCTCGCCGCCTACTCGTTGCCGGTGGTACCCGAGACGGTCGACGGCAACGCCGTGCTGGTGCTGGGCGACGGTGCCGACGGTGTGCTCGGCTACTTCCGCGGCGACAGCCCTCCGCCCGCCGGTTGAGCCCAGCGGCAATACTGGGAATCGATGCCCACCGTCAGAGAGAGCTCCCTGATCGCCGGCGTGCACCTGGTGGAACCCACCGTGCACGGCGACCAGCGCGGCCTGTTCATCGAGACCTACCGCAGGGAGTGGTTCCCCCACGGTCGCGAGATGGTGCAGGGCAACCGCTCGAACAAGCAGGCCGGGGCGCTGGTCGGGTTGCACTTCCACCTCCATCAGGCCGACTACTGGTACTGCCCGGTGGGCATCATCCGGGTGGTGCTGCACGACCTGCGCGAGGGCAGCCCCACCGATGGCGCCACCGAGTGCTTCGACATCAGCGGCGAGAACCACCTCGGTGTGTTCATCCCGCCGGGTGTGGCGCACGGCTTCGCCGCGCTCACCGACGTGGTGATGACCTACCTGGTCGACGGGTAATACAACCCCGCCGAAGAACTGGGCGTGCTCTGGAGCGACCCGCGGATCGGCGCCGACTGGGGCGTCACCGACCCGATCCTCTCGGCACGGGACCAGCAGAACCCATTGCGCGCCGACATTCCCGCGAACCGACGGCCGTACTGGCAGATGAGGACCTGACCGTGAAGTTGTTCGTCACTGGCGCCGCTGGTTTCGTCGGCTCGAACTACGTGCGTTGGCTGCTGGCAAACAGCGACGACGAGGTCACGATCCTCGACGCGCTCACCTACGCAGGCAATCTCGAGACCATTCGCGACCTCGTCGACGACCGTCGGTGCCGGTTCGTGCACGGTGACATCTGCGACCAGGACGTGGTGCTCGCCTCGATGGCCGGACACGACGCCGTGGTGCACTTCGCCGCCGAGACCCACGTGGACCGCAGCATCAAGGACGGCTACTCGTTCGTGCGCACCAACTGCTTCGGCACGAACGTGCTGTGCGACGTGGCCATGCGCCTGGGTGTGCAGCGATTCCTGCACATCAGTACCGACGAGGTGTACGGCAGCATCGAGGACGGCTCGTTCGCGGAGGGCGACAAGCTCACGCCGCGTTCGCCGTACTCGGCGGCGAAGGCCGGCAGCGACCTGATCGCACTCAGCTACTTCACCACCCACGGCCTGCCCGTGCTGGTCACTCGCTGCAGCAACAACTTCGGGCCCTACCAATTCCCGGAGAAGGTGATCCCGCTGTTCACGACGAACCTGCTCGACGGCAGGAAGGTGCCGCTGTACGGCGATGGCGGGAACGTGCGCGACTGGATCCATGTGCACGACCACAACTCGGCCGCCCACCTGGTGCTGCACAAGGGTGAGCCGGGCGAGGTCTACAACATCGGCGCGGGCAACGAGATCACCAACCGCGACCTGACCTATCGACTGCTCGAGCTGACGGGTCGGGACGAGTCGTTCATCCAGCCGGTGGAGGACCGCAAGGGTCACGACCGGCGCTACTCGATCACGCACGAGAAGGTCTCCGCCCTCGGTTGGCGCACCGAACACACACTCGATGCAGGTCTGGCCGCAACGGTCGAGTGGTACCACGCGAACCGTGACTGGTGGGAACCGTTGAAGGCGAGGGCCTCGTTCTGATGCGAGCCCTGGTGACCGGCGCCGCCGGCCAACTCGGCATCGACGTCGTCCGCGCGTGGACCGACGCCGGGGACGACGTGACAGGGCTCGACCGATCGGCCCTCGACATCACCGACCGGTCGGCGGTGCTGCGCGTCGTCGACGGGATTCGGCCCGACGTCGTGGTGAACTGCGGCGCCTGGACGGCCGTCGACGCATGCGAGGCCGACCCCGATCGGGCCGACCTCGCCAACGCTCGAGCGGTCGAACATCTGGCCGAGGCGTGTGACGCGGTCGGTGCACGCCTGGTGCAGGTCAGCACCGACTACGTCTTCGACGGCACGCTCGACCGGCCGTACCGTGAGGATGACGCCACCAACCCGCAGAGCGTGTACGGGCGATCGAAGTTGGCGGGGGAGCACGCGGCGCTCCGGCTCGGTGATCGAGCGGTCGTGGTGCGCACCTCGTGGGTGTGCGGCGTGCACGGCAACAACATGGTGAAGACCGTGTTGCGGCTGGCATCCGAGCGACCGGAGTTGGCGTTCGTGCACGATCAGGTGGGCCACCCCACGTTCGCCCAGGATCTCGCACCGCTGCTGCGCACCGTAGTGCAGCACGGTCTGCACGGCGTGGTGCATGCCACGAACCAGGTTGCGTGCTCGTGGTACGAGTTCGCCCGCGAGGTCGTGGCCGCGTCGGGTCGCGACCCGTCGATGGTGCGGCCCATCGCGACTGCCGACCTGCAGCCGCCGCGACATGCTCCGCGGCCGGCCAACAGCGTGCTCGAGAACGCCGTGCTCGCCGCGAGCGGTATTCCGCTGCTGCGTGACCATCGCGAGGCGGTTGCCGAGACGGTGGCCGCGCTGCGATAGGTTCTTCGGGGCCTAACGAGTTCGGAGGGGTGCCCCATGGGTGAGATCGTCGGAGCCGCGCTGGTGTCGCACGTGCCGCCGTTGGTGCTGCCCGAGGTGGTGCGGCTGGAACTGAACGAGGGCCGTGACATCACCATCCGCGACGGTTTGTTCCGGATGCGTCGCGAGTTCATCGACCCGTTGCGGCCCGACACCATCGTCGTCATCGACTCGCACTGGTTCACGACGTTCGAGTGGGTGGTGACCGCGCACGAGCGGCGCAGCGGTCTGTTCACGAGTGAGGAGCTGCCGCGCGGCAACCCGCAGATGCCCTACGACCTTCCCGGCGATCCCGAACTGGCGCGTCTGATGGCCGAGGTCGCGGGCGAGCGCGACGACACATGGGTGCACGCCAGCGACGACCCGTTCCTGCCGATCAAGTACGCCACGGTGTACCTCACGCCGTTCCTGCAGGGCAGCGAGGCCTGGGTGTCGGCGAGCGTCTGCCAGACCGCGGAGTTCGACGACATGGTGGTGTTCGGGCAGGTGCTCGGCGAGGCCATCCGCCGCAGCGACCGCCGGGTGGTGCTGCTCGCCAGCGGAGCCCTCTCGCACAAGTTCTGGCCGTTGCGCGAACTGCGTCGGCACGAGCCCTCGGACCCATCACACGTGTTCAGCGATGCGCACCGGGCGGCCGATGAACGGGTGATGTCGTTGCTGCAACGTGGTGATCACGCCACCGTGCTCGACGAATACCCCGAGTTCAGGAAGTACTCGCCCGAGGCGCGGTTCATGCACTACGTGGTGATGGCCAGCGCGATGGGCGGCCCGGCGTGGAAGTCCTGTGGGCAGGCCCTCAGCGACTACGAGAACGCTGCAGGAACCGGCAACGTGCAGATGTGGTTCCCCGGGGCATTCGCGTTCGAGGACTCGCGCCTCTGATACTTTGCACCCTAACGATTCGGCCAATGGGGTCGGGTCGTCACCTTGGGGGGTGAGCACCATGTCCACGGAGGCACCTCGGCTGGCGTCGGGTCAGTTGAGCACCATTGATTGTGTTGCCCAGTCGCTTGCGGTCGGCCCGGTCTTCTCTGCCGCGCTGCTGGGCGGCATCCTTGCCGGACTGAGCGGCGGGGTCGGAACATTCGTCATCGTCATCACCACGATCGGCCTGCTGGCACTCGGTCGCGTGGTCAGCGAGTTCGCGAAGCGCTACAGCGGCACCGGCACCGTCTACGAGTTCGTGGCGCGCTCGCTCGGCAAGCGGGCAGCGGTCTTCGCTGCGGGCACCTACCACGCGGCCGCGACTGCCCTGGCCGGCCCGGGCATCGCCATCATCGGAGGCCTGCTGGCGCACAGCTTCTTCAACGACCACGTGGGCCTCGACCTCCCCTGGTGGCTGTGGGCACTGCTGATCGCTCTGCTCATCTTCGGCCTCAACATTCAGGGGGTGCAGACCTCGGTGAAGGTCCAGATGGGCCTGATCGTGCTGTCGGTCGTGCCGTTCCTGCTGCTGTTCGTCGCCGTGCTGTTCGATGGTGGTCCGGCGGGCAACAACCTCGGATCACTGAATCCCGGCAACGTCGCCGAGGGCGGTTCCGTCTTCAAGGGAATCCTGTTCGCGATCCTCATGTTCGTCGGATTCGAACTCTCGGCAGCGCTCGGTGAGGAGACCAAGGATCCGAAGCGCAGCATCCCGCGCGCGGTCCTCTCGACAGTGTTGATCGTGGGTGCCTTCTATGTGATCACCCAGTACACGCTGGCCGTGGGCTCGAGCCCGGATCTCCCCGATTTCGCCCCGATGGCAGAGCACTATCTCGGTCGCTGGGCGATGATCTGGATCGAACTGGCCGTGCTGCTCGATGTGATCGCCGTGGGAATCGGGTTCCAGCTGGCAGCTGCCCGCGGTGTCTTCTCTCTGGCCCGCGACGGCGTGTTGCCGTCGCCGCTGGCGAGGACCAACAAGAAGCAGTTGCCGGTGGCGGGTAGTGCGACCGTGCTGGTTATCACGCTCGCCCTGACCCTGTGGGCGTTGATCAAGTACGGCACCGACCTGGCCGACCCGACTATGCCCGATGCCTTCTTCAACTACAACGTGTTCAATGCCTTCCTCGGAACGACGGTGGTCGGCGGAATGCTGATCTGCTTCGTCTACCTGCTGGTCTGTGCCGGGGCCGCAAAGACCTTCGCTCGATCGAACCCGATCGACGTCGGCGCCGTGTTGCTCGGTCTCGCCGTGTGCGTGCTGGGGATTCTCGCCCAGTTCATCGAGGGCACGGCCCCCGCGCCGAGCTACTCGTGGGGCCGCACCTTCGGCATCGTGGTGGTGGTGCTGGTGGCCATCTGGGCGGCGGTCTCGAAGAAGGATGCCGTGGAACGCGTGGCGCAGCATGCCATGGAACACGAGTGACCAGACCTCGAGTGCGTCGATGACGACGCGGGAGGCCCCGGCGAACGCCGGGGCCTCCCAGCGTTTTCATCGGGGGAATGCTTAGGGAACGAACTATCCGCGGTCTTTGCTACTTTCGATTCCCATGGGCAATCGACGAATCCGTGTCATGTGGATGGATCTCAACGGCCTCTCGCACGGCCGCTACGTGCCGGTGAGGCGCATCCACGACCACACCCACCACGCCGTGACCACCCTCACGATGAACACCCTCGGTGACATCCTCGAGGTGCCCGGCTACAGCAGTGACGTCGGCTTCCCCGACATGTCGACGGTGCCGGTCGCCGAGTCGCGGCGGCCGGGCTGGGAGCCCGACACCGACGTCGTGCTGGCCGACCTCGAGTACCGGGGTGCGCCGCTCGAACTGAGCCCGCGAACTGCGCTGCAGCGGGCCGTCGACGCCTGGCGTGCGCTCGGGTTCGAGCCGATGCTGGGCTTCGAGATGGAGTTCTACGTGATGCGGCCCGACGCGTCGGCGCCCGGCGGTTTCGTGCCGCTCGAACGGCCGTCGCATCGTGTCTACGGCGTCGGCGAGGGCGGCGACATCTACGGCGAGGACGGCCGCAGCCTGATGTTCGACCTCTTCGATGCGGCCGAGGCGTGCGAACTCGACCTCGAGGGCATGTCGACGGAGTTCAGCCCCGGTCAGATGGAGCTGAACATGAAGTACGGCAACGCGATGGACGCTGCCGACCGCGCGTTCATCAGCAAGGAGATGACCCGCGACATCGCCGCGCGGCGCGGCTTCGGCCTCACCCACATGGGCCGGCCGATTGGCGGTCCCTTCACGGGCAGTGGCCTGCACATCAACTTCTCACTGGTGCCGGTGAACGGCGGCCCGAACGTGTTCGACGATCCGTCGGCCCCGCACGGACTGTCGGAGATCGCCCGGCAGTGCCTGGGCGGGATGATCCAGCACCACGAGGGGATGGCCGTGCTGTCGGCGCCCACGGTGAACAGTTACAAGCGGCTGGTGCCCGGCATCATCGCCGGCTACTGGGCGAACTGGGGTCTCGACAACCGGATGAGCACCTATCGCGTGCCAGGGGAGCGTGGAGCAGCGACACGCATCGAGAACCGCATGCCGTGCGGCTCCGCGAACGTGTATCTGGCGGGCGCGGCGATGCTGAACGCGGCACTGTTGGGCGTGAGCGGTGGCATCGACTGCGGCGAACCGCAACTGGGCAACGGTGACGCGGAGCCGAACACGGATCGGCACACCCCGCACTCGCTGAGCGAGGCGATCGAGGCGTTCGAGGCCGACACCGTGCTG
>JBJTXX010000440.1:0-2334 GCA_046082485.1 Actinomycetota bacterium | reverse complement strand
AACGAGGCGCGGACCCAGGGCGTCACCCGCGTGTTCTGGTTGAACTACCGGATCGGCCCGGGCACCTACTCCTACAAGAAGTACTACGTCGCGCACAACGCCGAGCTCGAGCGAGCGAGGGGACGCCATCCGAACCTCGTCGTGCTCGACTGGAACGCATACTCGGCCGGGCGCACCTCGTGGTTCGAGGCCGACGGCATCCACCTGACCAAGGCAGGGGGAAAGGCACTGGCCGAGTATCTGCGCGACATGGTCGCCGCCAGCGACGTGGACGAATGCCTGGCGGCGAACGCCACCACCGGTGTCGCCGACCCCGTCACCGGCGACGGCACGCCGCCCTCCGTCGATGACACCGGCTACCGCAGCCTCACCCCCACCCGGGTGTTCGATTCACGCACGCTGACGACCGGCACGGTGGGTGCTGGCAACACGGTGACGATCGACCTCTCGGCACAGCTGCCCGTGGGCGCCAGCTCGGCCGTGGTGCAGTTGACCGCCCACTCCCCCTGCGCCAACGGCTTCCTGACCGCGTTCGCGTGCGGCCTGCGACCCGGAACCTCGAACCTCAACTACGCGAGCGGACGCACCAGCACGGGAACGGCGTTCACCCTCGTGACCGGGTCCGCTCTGTGCGTGCACTCCTCGGCCGCCACCCACCTGACCGTCGATCTCGTGGGCGCCTTCAGCCCCGACGGGCTGCTGTTCCATCCCAACCCGGTGGGGCCGCAGCGGTGGGTCGACAGCCGTGGCGGCACGGCGGTCACCACCATGTCGACGGCACTCGCGGCGGGTCAGCAGGTCGACATCCCGGTGGCGGGGCTCGCTGCCGTGCCGGCCGATGCAGGGGCGGTGTGGCTGAACGTCGCAGCAGTGCCCCAGGCCGGCGGGGGTTCAGTGACCCTCTACCCCGGTCCGTGCGCAACTGCCCCGACCACCACCAACGTCAGCGTGGTCGCCGGGCGGGCCACGTCATCCGCCGCCCTCGTCGAGATCGGCAGCGGCGGCGTGTGTGCCCGAGCCGTGGGCGCCAGCGCCCACCTCGTGATCGACCTCACCGGATGGTTCGGGGGGTCAGCCGCTGGCGGCCTCGCGTACCGGGCGCTCGCACCCGACCGCGTGTTCGACAGCAGGCCAAGTCCGTCGGTCGCGGCGAACGCCGTGGTGCGAGTGCCGGCCGATGGCGTCACGTTGTTCAACGTCGCCGCCATCGGCAGCGGTGGCGTGGGGTTCGCGAGTGCCCGGCCCTGCGGCAGCACGCAGGTCACCGCCCTGCTGAACACGGCGGGCGGCGAGACCGTGTCGAACCTCGGCGCGGTCGCCCCGGGCGAAGGGGGCGAGGTGTGCGTCGCGCCATCGTTCGCCACGCACCTCGCCGTCGACATCACCGGCCGCTTCGTCGCCCCGGTCGGCTGACCCCGCTGCGTCACGGCAGTCGCAACACCCCACGATCGTCGACCAGCAGGCCCTCCGACACGAGCGCATCGACCAGCCGTTCGGCGCGGTCCGCCGCGACCGCCATGGCCCGGGCCGAATGCGCCCGAGCCACCGGCGCAGCCGCGACGGCGCGCAGCAGTCGGCCCCGGGCCTGGCGGTCGCTGCCCTCGAACCTGGCCTGTGGCCGGCTCACGCCCGCCGAACCCTCGGCGGGGTCCGGCCCGGTGCCTCGCCACGAGCACCGCTGCCGCAGCGGGCAGGCCTCGCAATCGGGGCGCGGCCGGCACACCACCGCGCCGAGGTCCATCAGGCACTGGTTCCATTCCCACGACTGCCCCACCGGTAGCCACTCGTCGGCAAGGTGCTGCGCCTGTTTGGCCGTCAGCCGCGCGCCCTCCACCCGCGCCAGCACGCGGGCGATGTTCGTGTCGACCACCGCGGCGTCCGCCTCGAATGCGAAGGCCAGCACGGCGCGCGCGGTGTAGGAACCGACGCCCGGCAACGCCAGCAGGCCCTCCAGCGTGGACGGGAACGAACCGAGTCGGGCCACCTCCGTCGCTGTGGCATGAAGGTTGCGCGCCCGGCGTGGATAGCCGAGCCCCTGCCACTCGCGCAGCACGTCGCCCAACGGCACCGCTGCACATGCCTCGGGCGTGGGAAACAGGTCCAGGAAGCCCGACCACTTCGGTATCACGCGTCGCACCTGGGTCTGCTGCAGCATCACCTCGCTGACCAGCACTGCCCACGGGTCCCGTGTGCGTCGCCACGGCAGGTCGCGCAGACGCGGTACACCCCAGGCCAGCACGTCGCCGGCCAACGGGGCCATCAGGTCACTGCCAGGCGGCGTCGGTGTCGTAGGGGCGCTGGCGGCTGGGGGCGAACTCGCGCTTCCACACCATC
>JBJTXX010000439.1:0-3769 GCA_046082485.1 Actinomycetota bacterium | reverse complement strand
TACGAGATCGAGCGCCTCTACCGCGACGTGCCCCGCATCGACTGGCAGGTGTGATCGTAACCAGATGTCCATCGCTAGCGTCGATAACCGTATGTCCCTCGTTCTCTCCGGCCCCTTCGACACCGCGCAGTTGCCCCGCATCGCTCCGGACCCCGTCACGATCACCGTGGCGCGCACCGTGAAGCCGGGCTACGAGGCGGCGTACCTGGTGTGGGCCAACGACGTGGTGAACGCCCTGTCACAGGCCCGCGGCTGTCTCGGTGCCGGCATCCTGCACCCCGGCCCCGACGGTGGCGATCAGCAGTTGGTGTTCCGCTTCGTAGACGGGTTGCACCTGCGTGAGTGGGAGAAGTCGGCCGAGCGCGCCGAGCTGATGGCCCGGGCTTCGCCCTTCGTCGAGTCTGAGCGCATCACCCGAACAGTCGGCGTGGAGAACTTCTTCGAACTGCCCGATCGTGCCGAGCCTGCCCGATCGTGGTGGGGCCGCATCGTGACCGACGTGGCGTGGGTGTACCCCGTGGCCATCATCAGTTCGATCCTGGTGGCGCCCCGCATCGCCGAACTGCCGATGGAGGTCCGCGTGGTGATCTCGTCGTTGCTCATCGCCGCCGTGATGCGACTGGCCGTCGGCCCTCTGCGGTCGAAGTTGCGCTCGAAGCGCACGCTCTGACCGGTTCCGGTTGGAGGCGGCAGCACCCGCTGGTATCGTCCTCCACTCGTTCGGGGCTGTAGCTCAGTTGGCAGAGCGCTTCCATGGCATGGAAGAGGTCAGGGGTTCAATTCCCCTCAGCTCCACGGATAAAGCCGCAGGTCAGAGCGCCTGCGGCTTTCGTCGTTTTCGGGTTGGGTTGTCGGTGGTGAGTCAAGTGGTGAGTTGTTGACTCCCCCGGAGCCGGCCCAGGTGTCTCGCGACCGATGGCCTTCTGAGCTGCTTCGATCCGGTGCGCGTGGTCGGGCAGGAGGCCGCAATCTCGGTGTGTCCGTGAGGGCTGCGCGAGACTGCGTGGGGTGCCGAGTGATCAGAACTCCAACGAGTTGCCGTCGGGTGAGTCGGTCCCGTTCCAGCGTGCGCGAGCCGTGAAGCGTATGGGGGCGGGCGCGGTTGTTCGTGATGGTGCCCGTCGGGTGCTCGTGGTGAAGCCGACGTACAAGGCGGAGTGGGAGTTGCCGGGTGGCGCGGTGGAGCTGGGCGAGTCGCCGGCTGCGGCGTGTGAGCGTGAGCTTCGCGAGGAGATCGGGCTGGATCTGTCGGTTGGTGCGATGCTGTGCGTCGACTACAACTCGGGCACCGAGGACTACGTCGAGAGTCTGATGTTCCTGTTCGACGCCGGAATTTTGGACGACGCTGCGGTGGGCACGATCCGGCTCGACAGTGCCGAGCTCGCAGCGTGCCGGTTTGTCACCATCGAGGAAGCGGTCGAGATGCTCGATCCCCGGGTAGCTGGCCGGCTGACGGCCGCGCTGTCGGACGACATCACGTCGTCGTATCTGGAGGACCAATCGGTTCGCCGGCGTCCTCGGTGAGCCGAGCCCCTTGCGCTCGGGGTCTTCATGGTCTGCGGTCGATGATCGGCAGGAGCTCGGTCAGCGTCGTCACGGTGTGGTCGGGTGTTGCGCTCGATGCCGTCGCGTGCGAGTGCTGTGGCGTCTTCGGTGGCGGCGATGGTGTCGATCGCTGTGTGGACGCGTTGCATCGACTCGTCGAAGCTGCGACCTGCTGCCGCCGACGCGAGGAGTGCTTTCGAGGGGACGCAGCCGGTGAAGGTGCAGTCGCCGCCGAGCGGTCCGTCCTGCACGATGACCACGCTGGCCTTGCGGCGGCGGGCCTCCTTGGCGGCGACCAGACCGCCGGCGCCGCCGCCGATCACGACCACGTCGTAGTTCTTCATCGATTCCCCTGAGTGTTCATGTGTGGGAGGAAACCCGGTGAGGTCCCCGCGCGCTTCCGCTGGAATCGAACGATCCGTCGAGCGGGTTTCCTCGGCGATAATGGTGGGCGCATGATCGATCGTCGGCTCCGAGTCGCCAAGGACCTCGTCGTGGAGCCTGTCGCCGCCCGCATGGCAGGTCGTGTCCCTCCGATGCTGCTCACCTCGCTCGCGTTCGTCGCTGGGGTGGGCGGGGGTGTGGCCGCTGCGTTCGGGCTGCGATGGACGGCGGTGGCGGCGTGGTTGGCCGGTCGTGTGTTCGATGGACTCGATGGTGCGGTCGCTCGGCGCAGCGAACGTCAGAGCGACCTCGGTGGATACCTCGACATGTTGGGCGACACGATCGGGTACGCCGCGGTGCCGATCGGTATCGCGGTCGCGCAGGACGACGCGACGGTGTGGATCGCCTGCGTGGTGCTGCTCGCCTCGTTCTACGTGAACACGATGTCGTGGACCTTCCTGGCTGCGATCGCGGAGAAGCGGGGGAGCGGTGCGATCGAACAGGGGGAGCGGACCACGATCCACATGCCGGCCGGGTTGATCGAGGGTGCCGAGACGATCGTGCTCTTCACGCTGATGCTGGCCGTCCCCGGCAGGGCGACCGAGCTGTTCGTGGCGATGGCGGCGCTGGTCGCGGTGACGATCGGTCAGCGCGTGGTGTGGGCCGTGGGGAACCTGTCGTGACCCAGCCGGCCGAACGATCGTTGGGGCGGCGCAGGGCGCGGCTCGTGTTCGCAGGCGCCGCGTGGGTCTCGCTCGCACTTGCATGGATCGTGTACCAGCGGCGCAGCGGGCTCGGGCCGGTGGACACCGCGCAGGAACTCGTTGATGCGGCGCGGGGGAACTGGTGGGCGATCGTCGCGTATCTCGTGATCTCGTTGCTTCGCCCGTTGGTGCTGTTCCCCGCAACCGTGGTGACGGTCGCTGCAGGGTTGTTGTTCGGTCCGGTCGTGGGTGTGGCCGTCGCTGCAGCGTCAGCGAACGCGTCGGCGCTGATCGCCCACACGGTCGGACGGGGTTTCAGTCGCCCCGAACAGGCTGCGGAGGTGACGTCACGACTCGGGGTGTGGGCCGCTCGGCTCAGGAGCAACGGATTCGAGGCGGTCCTGTTGATGCGACTGCTGTTCCTGCCGTACGACCTGGTGAGCTACGCCTGCGGTCTGCTCCGCGTGCGCCGAGGTGAGTTCCTGGCGGCGAATGCGTTCGGCACGCTGCCGGGCACGGTGGCGTTCGTGCTGATCGGGGCATCGATCACCCGGCTCGACGAGGGGTTCGGAGGCATCGACCCGGTGACGTTGTCGGTGTCGGTGCTGCTCGTCGTCGCCAGCATCACGGCGTCGCGTCTCATCAAGCGGCGTCAACGAGAGGTCGCGCTCGCGCCGCAGGAGTGATCACGTCGGGCGAGCCTGGCGGCGGTGGGTCCGATGCGTCGCGTGTCCTCGTCGTGAGGTGCTGTCACACTGACCATCTCGGGTGTCTCTCATGTGGGTGACAGCGGCGACCGTGCCGTTGCGGAAGGAGCTGACGCATGACCACCAGCACCGCACCAGCGATCGAGATCGTCCACCTCACAGTGGCGCCCGGGCACGAGGGCGCGTTTCTCGCCGAGTGGAGTTGACCCCGTTTCCCGGACGGTGGTGGTTGGGTGTTGATCATGCCGCATGAGCGGTCTCGTAGTCGATGGGGCTGAGGTAGCCGAGGGTGGAGTGGCGGCGGAGCGGGTTGTAGAACGCTTCGACGTAGTGGAACATCGCTCGGGCGAGCTCGGCCCTCGTGTGCCACTGATGGCGATCGAGGAGTTCGCATTGCAGCGACGCGAAGAAGCTCTCGGCGACGGCGTT
>JBJTXX010000438.1:0-4260 GCA_046082485.1 Actinomycetota bacterium | reverse complement strand
GCTATGTCACCGGGGCAACCGGTGAGGGCGCCACGGTGGTGGTCGACGGCACCAACGACGTGCCGGCCGGGGGCTTCTTCCTGAAGCCGAGCCTGCTCGACAACGTGAAGCCGGGCATGCGCTGCTACGACGACGAGATCTTCGGCCCGGTGCTGACGGTCACCCGCGTGAAGGGCTACGACGACGGCATCGCCCTGATCAACGCCAACCAGTTCGGCAACGGCACGGCCATCTTCACCCGTGACGGCGGTGCTGCGCGCCAGTTCGAGTTCGAGGTGCAGGTCGGCATGGTGGGAGTGAACGTGCCGATCCCCGTGCCCGTCAGCTACTACAGCTTCGGCGGCTGGAAGGCCAGCCTGTTCGGCGACACCCACATGTACGGTCCGGAGGGCGTGAACTTCTACACCCGTTCGAAGGTGGTCACCCGGCGCTGGCCCGACCCGCGCACCAGCTCGGTCGACCTCGGCTTCCCGCAGAACCGCTGATCGGTATGGAATTCGGCGTCGTTCTGCAGACCACACCGCCATCGGCCCGCGTGGTCGACCTGGCCAAGCGTGCCGAGGCCTTCGGCTTCGAGTACGTCTGGACGTTCGACAGTCACATCCTTTGGCAGGAGCCCTACGTCATCTACAGCCAGATCCTCGCCGAGACGCGCAACGTGATCGTGGGGCCGATGGTCACCAACCCGGCCACCCGCGACTGGACGGTCACGGCCAGCACCTACGCAACGCTGAACGAGATGTTCGGCAACCGAACGGTGTGCGGCATGGGCCGCGGCGACTCGGCGGTGCGCCTCACCAATGGTGCGCCCACCACGCTGGCCACGATGCGCGACAGCATCCACGTGATCCGCGAGCTCGCGAACGGTCGCGGGGTGCAGTACAAGGGCAGCGAGATCCGCTTCCCGTGGGCCAGCCGCAGTCGCCTGGAGGTGTGGGTGGCAGCGTACGGCCCGAAGGCACTGGCGCTGACGGGCGAGGTGGGCGACGGGTTCATCCTGCAACTGGCCGACCTGTCGATCGCCGAGTGGACCATCGGGGCGGTGCGTGCGGCGGCCGAGGCCGCGGGCCGCAACCCCGACGACGTGAAGATCTGCATCGCAGCACCGGCCTACGTCACCGACGGCACTGAGGCCGGGTTGGCCCACGCCCGTGACCAGGTGCGCTGGTTCGGAGGCATGGTGGGCAACCACGTTGCCGACATCGTGTCCCGCTACGGCAGCGACACCTCTGCCGTGCCACAGGCGCTCACCGACTACATCAAGGGCCGTCAGGGCTACGACTACAACGAGCACGGTCAGGCCGGGAACAGCCACACCACGTTCGTGCCCGACGAGATCGTCGACCGCTTCTGCGTGGTGGGCCCCGTCGAGGTGCACATCGAGCGCATGAAGCAGTTGAAGGACCTCGGCGTCGACCAGTTCTCCATCTACCTGCAGCACGACGACAAGGACCACACCCTCGCCGCGTACGGCGAGAAGGTGCTGCCCGCGCTCGCCGAGCACGTGCGTGCCAAGTCCTAGGGTGCGTGGAGTGAGCGCATCGGCACGTCGAGCCCGAATCCGCCGGGTGGCGATGTTCCCGCTCGCCTTCGTGCTCGTCGCCACGCTCTGGGAGGGGTACAAGGCCATCGGTCCGGCCGAGGGTGGCGAGATCCTCGGCGTGCGACTGCTGGCCCGCACCGACGATCGCGCCATGCCCCACATCTGGGACATGTTCACCCGGTTCTCCGAACCCGAGGTGCGAGGCGGCGCCGACAGCATCCTCGTCGTGGTGCTGCGGGCAACCTGGTACTCGTTCCGCTCCGCGTTCGCCGCGTTCGTGATCGGGTCTGCGCTGGGTGTCGGCCTTGCCGTGCTGATGACGCGGTTCCGCTGGTTCGAGCGGGCACTGATGCCGTACCTCGTGATCAGCCAGACCGTGCCGATCATCGTGCTCGCACCATTGATCATGGCGTTGATGGCCTACGGCAGCCGCGACCTCGCCAGCAAGACGTGGCTGGCAGCCGTGCTGCTGGGCGTGTTCCTCGCCTTCTTCCCCGTGGCGGTCGGCACGCTGCGCGGCCTGCAGAGCACGGCCGCCGCGAAGCTCGAGTTGATGGACTCGTTCGCCGCAGGTTGGTGGAAGACATTGACGAAACTGCGGTTCCCGTCGGCGGTGCCGTTCGTGGCGCCGGCGCTGCGTCTGGCCGGGGCCTCGGCCGTCGTGGGCGTGGTGGTGAGCGAGATCTCGCTGGGTGTGCGCTTCGGCGTCGGCCGCCTGATCCTCTCCTACGGCCAGGAGGCCACCACCGACCCGCCGAAGTTGTTCACCGCGGTGTTCGGTGCTGCCGCGCTCGGCCTGGTGATGGCCGCCATCGTCGTCGGCATCGACCGGGCCCTCATGCACAACCGACCGCCGGAGGCGGCCTGATGGAGAACCCGAACGCCATCCCGCAGTCAGCCGTCCACCCCGCCGTGCAGGTGAACGCGGTCAACATGATCTTCAATCAGGGCAAGCCGGCGCAGGTCGACGCCCTTGTCGACATCGACCTCGCCGTCGCTCCCGGCGAGTTCATCTCGCTCATCGGCCCGTCGGGCTGCGGCAAGAGCACGCTGCTTCGGGTGATCGGCGACCTGCTCGAGCCGACCTCCGGGTCGGTCAGCATCAACGGCAAGTCGGCCCATCAGGCCCGCGTCGACCAGGACTACGGCATGGCCTTCCAGCAGAGCGGTCTGTTCGAGTGGCGAACCGTCGAGCGGAACATCGAGTTGCCGCTCGAGTTGAAGGGCTGGGACAAGGCCCGACGGCGCGAGCGTGCGCACGAGATGCTCGAGCTCGTGAAGTTGCCCGAGTTCGCCAGGCACATGCCGTGGCAGTTGTCGGGCGGCATGCAGCAGCGCATCGCCATCGCCCGTGCGTTGGCGGCGCACCCGCAGTTGCTGTTGATGGACGAGCCGTTCGGTGCGCTCGACGAGATGACCCGCGAGCACATGCAGGCCGAGTTGCTGAGCATCTGCAACGACACCGGTACCACCGTGGTGTTCGTGACGCACAGCATTCCCGAGGCGGTGTACCTCGCCGACCGGGTGGTGGTGATGTCGCCACGCCCGGGTCGCATCACCCAGATCGTCGACGTCGGTCTCGGTCGTGATCGCACGGAACTGACGCGTGAGGCCAACGATTTCTTCGCCCGCGTCACAGAGGTGCGCGAGGCGCTGCGTGGCATCGAGATGGCTGACCCTGCGCGGGGGATCGAGGACCGGTGAGCCCGCGGAGCCGCCAACTGCTGTCGCAGGTGCTGCCTCCCGCCGTGTTCGGGTTGCTGTTCCTGGTGGCATGGCAGACGTGGGTGGTGGTGCGCGACGTGCCGCCGATCGTGATCCCCAAGCCCACGGCCATCCTGCAGTCCTTGGGCAGCGACTTCGATCTGGTGTTCCGGGCCAGCCTGGTGACGGGCATGAACGCCCTCGTCGGTCTGGTGATGGGTTCGCTGCTCGGCTTCGTCGTCGCCGTGCTCACGAACCGCTTCGCCGCAGTCAGCGACCTCGTCAACCCGCTGGCGGTGACGGTGGCAGCGGTGCCTGCCGTGGTGATCGTGGGCGTGCTGAACAACATGTACGCGCTCGACAGCCAGGTGCCTCGTCGGATCATGGTGTCGATCGCGGTCTTCTTCGTCGTCTTCGTGCAGGTCACCAAGGGCCTTCGCCAGAACGACGCCACGCAGATGGAACTGATGCGCAGCTATGCGGCGACCCCGCTCGACACGCTGCGCAAGGTGCGCCTGCCGAACACGATGCCGTTCCTCTTCACCGGTGTGCGCACGGCGGCGCCGCTGGCGTTGATCATCGCCCTCGTCTCGGAATACTTCGGCGGCACGCAAGACGGACTCGGCAGCAAGATCGCGAGTACGTTGAGCGGGTCGAACAAAGCTCTCGGCTTCGCCTACGTCGTAGGCGGGGCCATCGTGGGCCTGTTGTTCTTCGCAGGCTCGAACCTCTTGGAGTACCTGGTGGTGCCGTGGCGCCGCCGGGGTCGCTCCAGGTAACCACCAACACAACAATGAAAAGGGGGAGGACAATGCGACACGGACGTGTAGCCAGGATGGCTGCGATCGTTTCTCTCGCAGGTCTGTTCGTTGCCGCCTGCGGCGACGACGACACCAGCACGGCAACGACGGCGGGCGGCGGCGGTTCCAGCGCCGGCCTCAAGGTCGATGTCAGCAAGTGCACTGCGCCCAGCGGCGCCTCGGTGAAGCTGCAGCTGCAGTGGTTCACCCAGG
>JBJTXX010000437.1:0-1336 GCA_046082485.1 Actinomycetota bacterium | reverse complement strand
TTCTTCAGGCCGTACTTGGCCTCGAACAGTTCGGGGAAGATGGCGTCGTCGAAGGTCTTGCTGCAGAGCAGGCCGATGTTGAACAGGAACGGCTTGCTGACCTTGCCCGCCTTGCGGTCCCACATCGTCGGCGGCGACGAGGTCTGGCAACCCATGCCCACGAGGGCGAGCCGGCTGAGGCCTTCCTCCTTCGCCTGACGCAGGGCCAGCGGGTTGGCGCAGTAGGTGTAGCGACTGCCGGCAGTGGCCAGCACTTCCTCCTTGTTGTGGGCCAGCACGGGCTTGGCCTTCCAGGCGTCGTCGTCCTCCACGCCGCTCACCATCGCGGCCTCGATGTAGTCGTGGTCCATCAGCCACGTCAGCATTGCGGTGACGAACCCGCCGTCCTGGCCCTTCTGGTGCTGGGTGTCATCGGCGGCGCGGGTGAGCAGCAGTTGCCGCCACACGCCACCCATCTCGTCGGGGTTGCGCACCCGGCCGAACAGGTGCATGTCGGCGGCGGGTTCCCATGCCCGGAAGCGGGGGCAGGCGCGCGTGCAGGTGGTGCAGCCGCCACCCTCACCGAAGCCGTGCACGCAGTTCTCGGCCCCGAGTTCCTCCTCGAGGTGGAAGGGCTTGTACTTGCCCTCCTCGTGCTCGTAGCCGATCACGTCGTGTGGGCACGTGACGACGCAGCCGGCGCATCCCGTGCACAGGCCGGTGGTGATGACCTCTGCGTACAGTTCCTTCCACTGGGCTGTCCAGCGGCCGGCCTGTGCGGGTGTCTCGAGCGTGTCGGTCATGTGGCGAACCTTACAGGGCACGTCTGCCCCTGATCCCGACCCGCCAGTGCGGGTGTCGGGGCGAGTTCACAAAGCGGAGAGAATGCGGAAACGCGTTGGAAACATTCCTGACACAGCCTGAGAGCACTCAGGTGGGACGCAGGGTCCCGCCACTGCAGTGCATGGGAGTGACATGGAGAGCGGCAACGTCGCATGGATCCTGGTGGCGGCAGCACTCGTGCTGTTCATGACCCCGGGGCTGGCGTTCTTCTACGGCGGCATGGACCGCAGCAGGAACGTGCTGAACATGCTCATGATGAACTTCTACTGCGTGCTGGTGATCCCGGTCGTGTGGGTGGTGCTGGGGTACACGCTTGCGCAGGTCCCCTTCGAGAACGACTTCATCGGCGGGTTCGACAACCTGATGCTGAAGGGGATCGGCATCGATGACAACGGTGGCCAACTGGCCACGATCGCCTATCTGGGCATGTTCGCAGCCATCACTCCTGCCCTCATCAGCGGCGCAGTGGCGGACCGCATGAAGTTCTCGACCTGGGCGGTCTTCGTGCCCATCT
>JBJTXX010000436.1:0-1260 GCA_046082485.1 Actinomycetota bacterium | reverse complement strand
CAGGCGTGCACCTGCAACGAACCGTCATCGGCCGTCAACGTGGGATCGAGCGTGGGCGCCAGGTCGAGCCGGATGCCCCGCTGCAGCGCCTGCAGCACCGTGGTGGCCGGCGGCAGCGAATCGGCGCCGTGGGCGACCCCTGCGATGTCGGGCGCGCCGGCCACCAGCACCTTTGCCTCCAGCGCCAAGCGGCCCCACGACTCGACGAGCGGGTGGGAAACGACGGTGGTGACATCGAGCATCGAACGCAGGTTGAGCCCGCCCGCCAACCGGCCGTGCGGTGTGGACCAGACCCTGCGGGACGGATGGCGCAGGAACAGGTGCACCTCGCGCACCTCGGCGAGGGCACGCAGCACGGTGAGTTGGTTCGGTGCGATGCTGCCAAGACCGAACAGCGACACGCGCTGCGGCACCGCGGGCTGCAGCGAACCATCGCGCAGCGCCTGCAGCAGGCCCGGCAACCGTTCGGCCGGGCTGGGACTGTCGATGCGGCGGCGCACCGCCTGCCACAGGTCGACCTGCCAATGGTGGTCGGGGCCGAGTGTCGTCAGTTCACCGTTCGAGCCGTAGGTGCCATCGGTGTACTGGCCCTGCGCCCAGTACTGGACGAGGCGGGGTCGTTGGGTGGCGTAGCGGTCGAACAGGTCGGCCACGCGACGGGCAAGCGCCCAGCGGTTCGACCTGTTGGCACCCGGAACCGAGATGGTGCCGTGTTCGAGTTCCTCGAGCACGTGCCAGGTGAGGTGGCTGATGCTCCACGGATCAGGGTCGACCTCCACCTTCGGGCCGGCCTGCTGGAGGCCGAGCGCCCTGGCCATGAACCGGCCGGGGAAGAGGAACTCGACATTGGCGACCACGCCATCGGTGGCGCCCGGCGCCGTGCCATCAGTGTCGCTGGTGCCCAGACGGCGCCCCAACCCGACCTTCGCCACATCGGCGAGGCCAGCCGTGGGAACCACCACGAGGTCGGGCATGAACGGATCCGCAGGGGCAGAGCGGAGCACCGCGGCGAGCGCGTCGAGCAACGGTTCGATCTCGTCGGCGTGGTGCAGCGTGAACATCGTGGCGGGAACCTTACGCAGGGGGTGTCAGACGGTTTTCCGTCACGGATTCACCTTCAGGGTCGAGCCTTCACCATCTTCCCTCGGACGGACTTCGATGCCGGTGTGCAGACGCTCCTTCATGCCCTCCACGTGGGTGATGGCACCCACCATGCGGCCACCTTCCTGGATCATCAACAACGCCTCGATCGCCTGGTCG
>JBJTXX010000435.1:0-9410 GCA_046082485.1 Actinomycetota bacterium | reverse complement strand
CCTTCTGCAAGACGTAGCGGGTTTGCGGCAACGGGCCCTCGGCGGCGTCGACCAGCAGCAACACGCCGTCGACCATGGTGAGCGCTCGCTCGACCTCGCCACCGAAGTCGGCGTGGCCGGGCGTGTCGACCAGGTTGATCTTCACGCCCTTCCACGACACCGACGCCGCCTTGGCGAGGATGGTGATGCCACGCTCGCGCTCTTGGTCGTTGGAGTCCATCACACGGTCGACCACCGCCTGGTGGGCGGCGAACGTGCCCGTGGCACGCAGCAGCGCATCCACCAGGGTGGTCTTGCCGTGGTCGACGTGGGCGACGAGCGCCACGTTGCGGATGTGGGAACTGAGGATCTGAGTCATCGGTCTGCCGTCATTTGGGGGTTTGGGGCACGGCAGGCCCGGACGCGCAGGTCAGTCGTCGAACTCTTCGTCCTCATCGTCGAACGTGACGCCGTACTTCTCCGCCAAGGCGGCGTACTGATCGTCTTCGCTGGACCGAGGCTGATCATGACCACCGAGACCCAGATCGAATGCGCTGGGACCGGCTTGCTTGAGTTTCCGTGCTTCTTCGAAGCGACGGTGACGACCCTTCTTCACGGTAGGGCTCCCGAACCTAGAGAATTGACATTGGGTTCCACTCTACCCCGTGCCCTCGCGAACAGGCGGGATTACAGATCGACGAGCCGCAAGCCACCGCGGCCGTCGAAGGTGAGGGCGGCGTCGCCGGCCGCCAGCCTGCGGATTCCGTCCCCGAGCAGGTCGTGGCGCCAGCCGTTCGCCAATCGGGCACCGGCATCGTGGCGCAGGAAGGCGACCAGATCGTGGCGCGTGGCCAGCAGGGCCGTGTCGATGCGTTCCTGCCGGGCGACCTCGCTGACCCATGCCGAGACGAGTGCAACTGCGGGCCGAAGGTTCCGCTCGAGGTCCTCCCCGTCGGGTGCCGGCAGTTTCACCTCGACCGTGGCGCCGACGGCGACGGCCTCGAGCAGTTCCTTGGCGAGGGAACCGCGTGTGTGGCGCTCGTCGATGCCGCGCGACTGGGCCAGTTCGGCCACGGTGCGGGGCTGACGTTGGGCCACGCCCAGCACCGCAAGGTCGGGAAGCACCTGACGAACGGGGACGTCGGTGGCCATCGCTCGTCGTTCGCGCCACGCTGCGACGGCCTGTGCCACGCCCCGTGCCCTCGGCTTCAGCACGCGGACGTCCTTGAGACGGGTCCAGGCAGCGTCCGGGTCGGTGCCGCTCACAGGCTTGCTCAGCAGTTCACCGAATGCGTCGGCCGCCCAGTCGACTCGTCCGAGGGCGTCGAGTTTGGCGTGAAGGACGTCCTGCAGGGCCCCGAGGTGGGCGACATCCGCGGCTGCGTATTCGCACTGCTCGTCGGTCAGTGGACGACGCAGCCAGTCGGTGAGCCTGTCCCCCTTCGCTGCGTTCACCTTCAGCTCCGCCTGCAGCAGCGAGACCAACGACGGTGTGCTGTAGCCGATGAAACCCGCTGCCAACTGGGTGTCGTACATCCGGGTGGGCACGGCACCGACGCTGTGGTGCAGCACGTCGAGGTCCTGCTGGGCCGCATGCAGCACGGCGACCGCGTCGCTGGTGAACAGCCGCCGCAACAGCGTCATGTCGCAACGCAGGGGGTCGACGAGGGCAATGTCGTCGTCGACGGCGATCTGCACCAGTGCCAGTTTGGGGAAGTAGGTGCGCTCTCGGTGGAACTCGGTGTCGAGGCAGTAGCGGGGTTGCGACGCGGCCACCTCCACCAGTGCCGAGAGCTCAGCCGTCGTCGTGATCCAGCGGTAGGTCACGAAGGCGACTCGCCCGTCACCACGGGGTGGCCGCCGGTGATCCAGTCCCTGGTGCCACCCGCCACGTTGACCACCTCGATGTCGAACTGTTCGAGGTACTGACAGGCCCGCATGCTGCGACCGCCCATCGCACAGATCACGTAGCAGGGCCCCTCACCGCGGAACGCATCGACGTGGTCGGGCACAGTGCCGAGCGCCACGTGCACGGCGCCGGGCACGTGGCCGCCGACGTACTCGTCGGTCTCGCGGACGTCGAACAATCGGGCGCCGCTGCGCATCGCCTCGGCAAGGTCGTCCACTGTCACTTCGCGCACCGGCATGGCGTTTGACGCTAGCCGTTCAGGTCGTCGGGAGTGTTCACGTTGCGCACCGCTTCCGGCGGGACGGCGACCTCGATGTGTCGAACGGCGGGCAGCACACGATGGACGGCACGTTCACCGTCACGGAATGCGTCCCCGAGTTGCACCAGGCAGCGAGGCCGCCAGACGGCGAACAGCGGTTGCACGCGGTCGGTGCGCCCGACGACAACGTCGACGTCGGGGTGGGACTCCAACGCCTCGATCAGGTGGGCGACGTGCTGTGCTCCGAGCAGTGGTGTGTCGCAGCCCACCACCACGACGGCCTCCGCATTGCCACAGGCTGTCAGCGCCGCGATCACTCCGCCGAGCGGGCCCTCGCCCGGTTCGAGGTCGGGAACCGTCCCCAGGCCGAGCACCGAGAGGCCGATCGGTTCCCCGCCGACAGCGAACACTCGGTCGCAGCCTCCGCCCTCGAGCGCATCGGCCACCCAGCGGGCCATCGGTCGACCCCGGAACTCGGTGGTCGCCTTGTCTCGGCCCATGCGGGTGCTACGACCACCGCACAGCACGGCACCCGCGACCACCAGACGACTCAGGCCGCACCGCCACTGGGGTCGAGTTGACCGAGGAACAGCAAGATGCGCTCGGCCTCGTCGGCCTCTCCGATGACGGCGGCCATCTCTCCCAGGCCTCGCAAACAGCCAAGAAAGCCATGATTCGTGGCGTCGGCCCAGCGCACGTAGCCCGAACCGCGCCAGCCGTTCGCTCGCAGCGCATCGAGGCCACGGTGGTAGCCCACCCGGTAGGCCGCGTAGCGCTCCATGGTGTCGCGCCCGTGGTCACCGAGGGCCCTCCACGCGAACAGCGACCGCGGATGGTCGGCGACCACGGCGGCGATCCGCTCGCGGCGCGACGCCTCGGGAGCGTTGAGCGCCTGCTGGAGCGCGTGCCGCAGCAGCGCGTCCTCTGCGGGCAGCACCGTGCGCGGCGGCCCCTGGGGCGAGAGGTTGATCGGGGTGTCGCTCATCGCCCACACGTTACGCGTAGGGTTCGCGGCATGTCCTCGCTGAGCGTCGATTCCGCGAAGAACCTCGCCATCGGAGTAGTGGTCGTCTTCCTGGTGCTGGCGCTCGCGTCGGCGTGGGTGGTGAAGCACGCCGTCGCCAAGCTGATCTCGGTGGTGCTGATGGCAGGTCTCGCCCTCGGCGCCTGGACACAGCGGACGAACCTCGAGAACTGCGTCGACCGGGCGCAACCGGCGCTGGAGGTCGGGGCCGACGTGACGTGCACGTTCTTCGGCACCGAGGTGCAGTTGCCCATTCCCTGACGAGTCAGGGGTCGGGGAAGGCCCGGTGCAGCAGGGGCAGAACCAGTTCATCGCAGAAGCGGTCGGGGTGTGACGTGGGCGCACCATGCCCACATCCGTCCAGCACCGACAGGGTTGCGTCGGGCAGTCGTTCTGAAAGAGCGGCCATGGCCTCCCTGTGGTGCGGACGGCCGAGCGTGCCGTACCCGACCGCCACCGGCACGTGCACCTCGTCGGCGGTCCACGGCTGGTTCCGGCGGAGGTCGGCCAACTCCCCCACCATCGCCGGACCCTCGGCCCGACGTGTTCGCCGGGTGCGCTCCGGCAGTGCCTCCCACCTGGCATCACCGATCAGTCGCCGCATGAACAACTCCGCGGCCCCGGCGGGGTCGTGCTGCTCTTGCATCGCGACGGCACCCGCGGTCGTGCCCGGCCACCACGGCTCCCACGACAACGGACTCTCGTAGACGACGGCGCCGGCGACCAGACGAGGGTGCCGCTGGGCCGCGGCCAGGGCGACGTTGCCGCCGTAGGAGTGGCCCACCACGGCCGCTCTGCGACCATCGAGCAGGTCCACAAGGTCGGCCACCTGGCCCGCCATGTCGAACGGACCCGGGTGCGGCGATGAGCGGCCGTAGCCTCGCCGGTCGTAACGCAGCACACGGAATCGCCGGTCGAGGCGGCGGCTCACCTGCAGCATTCCAGCGCCCCTGTCCATCGCGCCGTGCACCAGCACGACCAATGGGCGCCCTGCGTCGCCTGCTTCGTCCGATGACAGCAGGTCGCGGGGGCGGGTGTTGCTCACGAGATCCGCACGATACGCAGGATGTCGGTGCTTGCGCCCGACTGCCCATCGGGGGCACCGGCAAGAACGAGCACGGTCTGGCCCTGCGACACCAGTCCCTGCTGCACGCAACGCTCGACGGCGTGCCACACCAACTCGTCGACGGTGCCGAAGTCGTCCATGCGAAGGGACGTGACACCCCACGTCACGGCGAGCGAGCGGACGGTCGACTCGTGCGGCGACACCCCGATCAATGCCGCGGCAGGGCGGAAGCGCGCCATCGCCCGAGCGGTGTCGCCCGAACGAGTGCAGCACACGATTGCGGCCGCGCCGGCATCGTCTGCCGCGAGGCTCGCTGCGTGGGTGATCGCAAGGGTGATGCGGTGCGGGCCCTCCGGCCAGTGCAGTCGTTGGACGCGACCGAGTCGTGTGGCCCACTGCCGGTACCCGGCCTCGCGCTCCGCACGCCCGGCGATGCGGTTCATCGTGGCCACGACGGCGACCGGATCGGCACCGATCGCTGTCTCAGCGGAGAGCATCAGCGCATCCGTCCCGTCGAACACGGCATTGGCGATGTCGCTCACCTCCGCCCGTGTCGGCGACGGGGCGGTGATCATGCTCTCCATCACCTGCGTTGCCGTGATCACCGGCACGCCCTGTTCCACGCAGTGCCGCACGATGTGCTTCTGCAGATGGGGAACGTCCTCGAGAGGGCATTCGATGCCGAGATCACCCCTGGCGACCATCAGGGCATCCGCCTCGGCGGCGATGTTGGCGAGGTCGTCGACCGCACTCATCGTCTCGATCTTCGCCACCAGCGCAGTGGTCAGCGGCGAGATGGCCTCCCGCAGCACACGCAGGTCGTGCGCGCTCCGCACGAACGACACCGCGAGGAAGTCTGCACCGGCCTCGGCCATCGCACGGCCGAGCACGATGTCATCGTCGGTCGGCGTCGCGAGCCGCAGTCGCGCCGACGGCAGGTGCACGCCGGGCCTGCCCTGCACCCTCCCGCCGGTGGCCACCGTGCAGCAGACGTCGTCGCCCTCGACGAAGTCCACCACCAGCGAGATCGCTCCGTCGCCGAGCACCACCCTGTCCCCCGGGTGCAGGTCATGGGCCATCGACGGGTAGTCCACGCTGATCCGGTCGGCGCCGCTGTCTCCCTCGCCGGCGTGGAGCCGGACGCTGGCACCACCGACGAGCTCGACGCCACCCTCGGGGAACCGCCCACTGCGCACCTTCGGGCCGGGCAGATCGGCGAGCACGGCCACGACCTGACCTACCCGCTGCGAGGCTTCACGCACGGCCGCGAGTGCCTGCAGGTGCTCGTCCAGGGTGCCGTGGCTGAGGTTCAGACGCACCACGTCGGTGCCGGCACGAAGCATCGCATCGAGCACTTCCGGTGACCTGCTGGCCGGTCCGAGCGTCGCCACGATCTTCGTACGGGTGTCCATAGGTGATTATCTAGTCGGAATGGACCTGCTGTTGATACGTCATGGCCTTCCCGTACGCCGCGAACTGGTGGAGGGACCCGCCGACCCAGAGCTCTCCGAGGCCGGCGCCGCGCAGGCGCGACACCTCGCCGCCTACCTCGCGACGGAGACCCTCCATGCCGTCTACGCCAGCCCGCTCAAGCGCGCCTACCAGACCGCCGAACCGCTTGCGGCCACGCTCGGGTTGCCGATCGGCGTGGTCGACGGAGTGGCGGAATGGGACAGGGATTCGAGCGAATACGTGCCCGCCGAGGAACTCAAGGCAGCCAACGACCCGCGCTGGCACGCCATGGTCCGCGGTGAGTGGAACGCAGAGGAGACCCCGGAGCAGTTCAGGGCACGCGTGGTGGCCTCCGTCGACTCCCTCGTCGATGCACACCCGGGCCAGCGCATCGCGGTGTCGTGCCACGGCGGCGTCATCAACGCCTATCTCGCCCACGTGCTGGGGTTGCCCGTGAGTCACGGCTTCTTCTACCCCAACTACACGAGCATCCACCGTGTGGCGGCCTCGCGCAGTGGCCATCGCAGCGTCGTCACCATCAACGAGACCTCCCATCTGCGTGGCACCGGACTGCCGGTCGGGGTGCTGCAATGAGTCACGACCTCGCCGATCTGCTTGCGTTCCTCGACGCCTCACCGTCGCCGTGGCATGCGGCCGCATCCGCCGCTGCACGACTCGATGCCGCCGGATTCACGTGCATTCCGGCCGACTTCGCCGTCGGCGCGGTTCCCGAGAAGGGCTATGTGCTGCGCGGTGCAGCGCTGGTCGCGTGGCACCGCGGCAGCGCAGCCGGGCCATCTGCGCCACTTCGCATCGTCGGCGCCCACACGGACTCCCCCTGCCTGCGGATCAAGCCCAACGCCGACACCGGCAACGTCGGATGGAAGCAATTGGCGGTGGAGGTCTACGGCGGCGCCCTCCTGAACTCGTGGCTCGACCGCGACCTCGGCGTTGCGGGAACCCTCGTGCTCGAGGACGGCAGCAGCCGGCTCGTGGCGGTGCACGACGCGGTCGCGAGGGTTCCACAGTTGGCCATCCACCTCGACCGCGACGTGAACGAACGCGGAGTGGTGCTCGACAAACAGCAGCACCTCTCACCCGTCTGGGGAGTGGGGAACGCCACCAGCGGGGAGTTCCGTGCATGGATCGCCACGAAAGCAGGCGTCGACCCGTCCGCGGTGCGTTCCTGGGACCTCAGCCTGTTCGACCGCACTCCTGCGGCCGTACTCGGCCCGGCCGGCGACCTGCTCGCCTCGGGGCGACTCGACAACCAACTGTCGTGCTGGGCGGCGACGTCTGCGCTCGCTGCGGCCGGCCGATCCGACGACACCACTGCCGTCATCGCACTGTTCGATCACGAGGAGGTCGGTTCGGAGAGCACGACCGGGGCTGCCGGGCCGCTGCTCGAGCATGTGCTCGAACTGCTGGCACTCGCAGGTGGGGCCGACCGGGCACGGTTCCTCGCCCAACTGGCGGCCAGCAGTTGCATCTCGGCCGACAACGCGCACAGCGTGCACCCGAACTACCCGGAGCGCCACGAGGCAGCCCACCGACCGCTGGTGAACCATGGTCCGGCGATCAAGCTGAACCACAACCAGCGCTACGCCACCTCGCCCGCCTCTGCAGCGATGGCCGAGCGGGTCTTCCGCAATGCAGGGGTGCCGTGGCAGACCTTCGTCAGCCGCAACAACATGCCCTGCGGCAGCACGATCGGCCCGATCACCGCGACACGTCTGGGCATCGAGACCGTCGACGTGGGCATCCCGCAGTTGAGCATGCACTCCGCACGCGAACTCTGCGGCACGAACGACCCGGTGTGGCTGGCGAAGGCGCTCGAGGGTTGGTTCGCCGGAGGGTGAGCCCCTCGGCGGGTCAGTGACCCGCGCGGGCCTGGGCGAGGTCGAACAGGCGCTGCAGTTCAGCGTGCAACTGCTCGGTCATCCCCCGAGCCGCATCGCGCGCCGCCTTCGGCGAATCGGTCGGCGGCACCTCGATCGGGGCTCCGATGATCACGTGCAGCTTCACCGGACGGATGAACTTGGCGCCCTTGGGCATCGCACGCTCGGAGCCGCCAATACCGACCGGGATGATCGGCGCGCCCGTCTTGGTGGCGATGTAGGCGGCCCCCTCGAACAGCGGCTGCACGATCGGACCGCTCTTGCGCTCTCCCTCGGGGAACAGCACCAGCGGCTCACCACCCTCGAGCAGTTCGATGCAACGCCGCAGTGCCTCACGGTCGGCGGTGCCACGCGAGACCGGGAATCCGCCGAGCGCCGTGAGCAGACGTCCGAACCACTTGTTGCTCCACCACTTGTCGGCGCCCATGAACCTCATACGACGCGTCGTGGCACCCGACGTGATGGGGGTGTCGAGGATGCTGCGGTGCGTCGGCGCGAGGATGAACACGCCATCCGTCGGCACGTGTTCGCGCCCCTCCACCTTCATCCGGCCCCACGTGCGGCAGAAGCCCGTGACGAGATTGCGGACCGCGAAGTAGGCAATACGATGCGACCACTGCTCCTTCGATGCCAGATCGGTGCGGATGCGGGTCATCGGGCCTCCAGCAGGTCGACGATGTGGTCGAGGACGTCGGAGATGGTACGACCCGTCGTGTCGACGACCGTGGATCCGGCGGCCTCGGTGAGCGGGCTGTCAGCGCGCGTGCTGTCGAGGTGGTCGCGTCGGGCGATCGCAGCCTCGATCTCGTCGACGTCACCGCCGCTCTGTGCCACCCGGCGCATGGCCCGCTCCCGAGGCGATGCCGTGAGGTACAGCTTCAGGTCAGCGTCGGGGAACACGACCGAACCGATGTCGCGCCCCTCGATGACCCCGCCGCCGCGGTCGGCGGCCCACTGCTGCTGACGCAGGCGCATCTCGGTGCGGACCCCACTGTTCGCCGCCACCTTGCTGACCGCGGCCGTGACCTCGGGACCACGAATGGCCGCCGTGGCATCGAGGCCGTCCACCGTGACTCCTGAGCCGTCGACCGAAAGCGAGACCTCCTCTGCGAGTCGCGCCACCGCCCGCTCGTCGTCGAGGTCGAGACCCCGGTGGAGGGCGGCGAAGGTGACAGCGCGGTACATGGCACCGGTTTCGAGGTACTGCAGTCCGAGGCGCGTTGCCAGCGCCTTGGCGATCGTGCTCTTGCCCGCGCCGGCCGGGCCGTCGATGGCGATGACCCGCACTACCAACTCGTTCCGACCGGCATGCCCTCGCTGTAGCCGGCAGCGCTCTGCACGCCGACCACCGCGCGCTCGTGGAACTGCGGGATGCTCGCTGCGCCGGCGTAGGTGCACGACGACCGGACACCGGCGACGATGTCGTCGATGATGTCCTCCACACCGGGCCGGTCGGCATCGAGGTACATGCGCGACGTGCTGATGCCCTCCTCGAACAGTTCCTTGCGCGCCCGCTCGAACGGCGTCTCGCTGCGGCTGCGGTTCTTCACGGCCCGGTTGGAGGCCATGCCGAAGCTCTCCTTGTAGAGACGGCCGTCGGGATCGCGCCGGGTGTCGGCGGCCGACTCGTAGGTGCCGGCCAGCCACGACCCGAACATCACGCTGCCGGCGCCGGCAGCCAGTGCCAGCGCGACGTAGCGCGGATGCCGCACGCCACCGTCGGCCCAGACGGTGCGCCCGTGACGGCGGGCTTCTTTGGCGCACTCGAGCACGGCGCTGAACTGCGGCCTGCCGACGCCGGTCATCATGCGGGTGGTGCACAT
>JBJTXX010000434.1:0-3892 GCA_046082485.1 Actinomycetota bacterium | reverse complement strand
CTTCCTCGGAATGTTCGCCGCCATCACGCCGGCGCTCATCTCGGGTGCCGTGGCCGACCGGATGAAGTTCTCCGCCTGGGCGATCTTCGTGCCGGTGTGGTCGCTGCTCGTGTACGTGCCGGTGTTCAAGTGGGTTTTCGGCGGCTGGCTCGGGCAGCGAGGCTCGCTCGACTTCGCCGGTGGCACCGCCATCCACGTGAACGCGGGTATCGCTGCGCTGGCCGCCGTGCTGGTGCTGGGCAAGCGCAAGGGGTGGCCGCAGGAAGGCCACCCGCCGCACAGCATGCCGCTGGTGATGATCGGCACCGGCATCCTGTGGTTCGGCTGGTTCGGCTTCAACGCCGGTTCCGCCCTCGCCGCCAACGGTCAGGCGGCCCAGGCGTTCATGAACACGTTCCTCGCCGCCGCCGCAGCCGGCCTCGCATGGGTCGCCGTGGAGTGGCTGCGGGACGGCCACCCCACCAACCTCGGCGCCGCATCGGGCATCGTGGCCGGTCTGGTGGCCATCACCCCCGCCGCTGGCTATGTGGCGGGCTCGGCGCCCATCATCATCGGTCTGTTGGCCGGCATCCTCTGCTGCTACGCCGTGCGCATGAAGACGAAGTACCGCTTCGACGATTCCCTCGACGTGGTGGGTGTGCACTTCGTCGGCGGTCTGGTGGGATCGCTGCTCATCGGGTTGTTCGCGAACCCCGGCTTCTTCGGCGCCGAGTTCGCGGCGGGTCTGTTCCACGGCGGTGGCATCCACCTGCTGCTCGAGCAGGCGCTCGCCAACGGCGTGGCCATCGTGTGGTCGTTCTGCCTGACTTACGCGATCATGTGGGTGCTGAAGCGCACGATGGGCGTGCGTGTCGACCCCGAAGCAGAGGCCACCGGCCTCGACCTCGCCCTCCACGGAGAGACCGCCTACCACGGCGGCAGCCTCCACTGAAGCCCCACCGACCACAGCGACAGGAGACGACATGAAGCTGATCACTGCGATCATCAAGCCCTTCAAGCTCGACGAGGTGAAGGAGTCACTGAAGGCTGCCGGGGTGGTGGGCATGACCATCACCGAGGTGCGCGGCTTCGGCCGCCAGGGCGGCCACACCGAGACGTACCGCGGCGCCGAGTACCAGATCGACTTCGTCCCGAAGACGAAGGTGGAGTTGGTGGTCGACGACGACCAGACCGACCGCGTGGTGGACCTGCTGGTCGAGGCCGCCCGCAGCGGGAAGATCGGCGACGGCAAGGTGTGGGTGACGCCGGTGGAGTCGCTCGTGCGAATCCGCACAGGCGAGTCCGGCTCCGCGGCGCTCTGACCACGTGAAGCCGGTCGACGCGGCCACGATCAGGCGGGTGCGCGCCCAGTTGGTGGGCGACCCCGACCTGGCCGGTCGCGGGCTCGCCCGAAGGCTGTCGCAGCAGGCCGACTCCTGGTTCGAGAGCCTCGCCGCGGACCTTCCCGACGGCTATGCGCTGCTGGCCACCGGTGGCTATGCGCGTGGGGTGCTGACGCCCGGCAGCGACATCGATGTCGTCTTGTTGCATCCGCAACGTGCCGGTGAATCATCGGTTCGTGACGTTGCGGAACGCCTGTGGTACCCGCTGTGGGACGCGGGGCTGAAGGTCAGTCCCGGGGCCCACACCGTGAAATCGATGCTGCAACTGGCCTCCGACGATCTCGACACCGCGACGTCGATCCTCGGTGTGCGCTGCCTGGCGGGCGATGCCGAGGCGTCAGCCGCGTTGCAGGCCGGGGCGCTCGAGCAGTGGCGCCGCAAGCCATATGTCTGGCTGCAGCGACTGGTGGACTCGGCGCACCAGCGGTGGGCCCGATGCGGCGACGTGGCGTCGTTGCTCGAACCCGACCTGAAGGACGGACGTGGTGGCCTGCGCGACCACGACATGATCCGCTGGGCGTTGCGTGCCGACCGACCCGAGGTGGCTGCGGCGCTCGAGAACCCGTTCGAGGACCTCGCTGGCCCGGCGGACCTGCTGCTGGCGGCCCGTTGCGAACTGCACCGCGCCACGGGCCGCGCCGTGAACACCCTGCTGCTGCAGGACCAGGACCGCGTGGCGGCGGCGATGGGCTTTGCCGACGCAGACGCGCTGATGCTGAACCTCGCCGGCGCGGCACATGCGATCGAGTGGGCCGCCGACCGCTTCTGGACGAGGGTGGCAACGCTCACCCGCACCGGCGGCAGGTCGGCCCGCTCGGGTCGCCCTCCGGCCGCGAGACCGCTCGCACCCGGCGTGGAGTTGGTGGACGACGAGGCCCACGTGGCTGCGGATGCCGACGTCGACGAGCAGTCGTACGTCTTTCGGTTCGCTGCCGCATCGGCTCATGCGGGCGTGCACATGTCGGGGCGTGCGCTGCGGGTGATGGCCTCGCGGGGCACGCGGCCCGGCGAGCACTGGACGGAGGGCACCCGACGAGCGTTCGTGAGCCTGCTCGGCTCGGGCGACTGGCTGGTGCACACCGTGGAAGCGCTCGAACGCTACGGGTTGTTCAGCAGGTTCATCCCGGAATGGAGGGCAGTGCGCAGCCTTCCGCAGCGCAATGCCTTCCACACGTACACCGTCGACCGCCACCTGCTGCAGGCCGTGGCGAATGCGAACGACTACGTGCGCGAGGTGGCCCGCCCCGACCTGCTGTTGGTCGGTGCCCTGATGCACGACCTCGGCAAGGGCTACCCCGGTGACCACACCGATGCGGGTATTGAATTGGTCGACACGGTCGTCGCCAGGATGGGCTTTCCCGCCGACGACGTGGCGGTGGTGCGAGCCCTCGTGCAGCACCACCTGCTGCTGCCCGAGACCGCGACCCGGCGCGATCTCGGTGATCCGCGCACGGCTCGCAACGTGGCCGCTGCGGTCGGCACGGTGTCGACGCTGGAGTTGCTCGACGCCCTCACGAAGGCCGACAGCAGGGCCACGGGGCCGAGTGCCTGGTCGAACTGGAAGCGGTCGCTGCTGCAGCAGCTGGTCGATGCGACGGCTCGGGTCATCCGCGACGGCACCGCGCCAGCAGTTGCTCCGCCGCTGTCGGACGAGCTCTCGCGCCTTGCAGCCCTCACCGCAGGCGACGGGGCGATCCATGTCGAGCATGTGGAGGGCGAGGGCGTCGACCTGTTGCGCATCGCCAATCGCGACCGTGCCGGCCTGTTCTCGCACATCGCCGGTGTGCTGGCGATGCACGGGCTCGACGTCGTGGGTGCCTCGGCCGCGACCGGTGCGGACGGGGTGGCCATCGACGAGTTCCGCGTCGCCCGAGTTCCGGGGGTCGAACTGGACTGGCGCCGCGTCGAGCACGATCTCGATCGCGTGCTGTCGGGTGCGGTCGACATCGAGGCTCGTCTGGAGCAGCGCCTGCGGCAGACACGCCGCCGGGTCACGGCCGCAGCACCCGCACGTCTGGAGGTGTTGTTGAGCAACGCCGCGAGTTACAGCACCACCGTGTTGGAGGTGCGTGCCCCGGACGCCCCGGGTGTGCTGTACCGGGTGGCGCACGCGCTCACGCTGCAGTCGCTCGACATCCGTTCGGCGGTCGTGGCCACGTTGGGCCACGAGGTAGTCGACGCGTTCTACGTGACGAGCGCGAAATCGCCCTCCGGCAAACTGCCGGAGTGCGATTTCGAAGGTGTTCGCGCCGCCTTGCGGACGGCACTGGCCGGTTGAGCGGGCCTGCCGTTCCCGGCGGGTCTCAGATGGCGTCGGTTCCCTGTTCTCCCGTGCGGATGCGCACCAGACGGTCGACCGAGGTGACCCAGATCTTGCCGTCGCCGATCTTGCCGGTGGCGGCGGCCGACGTCACCACGTCGACCACCTGGTCCACCACTGCGTCGTCGACGACCAGTTCGATCTTGATCTTCGGCAGGAAGTCGATGGTGTACTCGGCGCCGCGGTAGGT
>JBJTXX010000433.1:0-4042 GCA_046082485.1 Actinomycetota bacterium | reverse complement strand
GTCGCGCACACCCCGCACGGCGGGCAGATTCTGGGCAACTTCCTGCGCGACGTGTGCGGCTGCTCCGGGTCGTGGAAGATGACCGCGTTCATCGAAAACACCGTAGCGGACATCAAGCGCAAAGTCGGCACCAAGCGCGTCATCTGCGGGCTGTCCGGCGGTGTCGATTCGAGCGTGTGCGCGGCCCTGCTGGTGAAGGCCATCGGCCCGCAGGTCGCGTGCATCTACGTCGATAACGGCCTGATGCGGGAAGGCGAGACGGAGCTGGTCCGGCACACGTTCAAGGACTGGTTCAAGGCGGACCTGCACGCGGTCGATGCGAAGGACCGGTTCCTGTCGGCGCTCGCGGGGGTCACCGACCCGCAGCAGAAGCGCAAAATCATCGGCAAGGTGTTCATCGACGTGTTCAAGCAGGAAGCCCGGAGCATCCCGGACGCGCACTTCCTCGCGCAGGGCACGCTGTACCCGGACGTGATCGAGTCGGGGACGGCGCACGCGGCGACGATCAAGAGCCACCACAACGTGGGTGGACTCCCCGAGGACCTCGACTTCGAACTCGTCGAGCCGCTCCGACTCCTGTTCAAGGACGAGGTGCGCGCTGTGGGTCACGAACTCGGTCTGCCCGACGAGATCGTATGGCGCCAGCCGTTCCCCGGCCCGGGTCTGGGGGTGCGCATCCTCGGCGAGGTGACCCCCGAACGTGTCGCCACCCTTCAGCAGGCGGATGCCATCGTGCGCGACGAGATCCACAAGGCAGGCCTCGAGCGGGAACTGTGGCAGGCCTTCGCCGTGCTGGCGGCGGACGTGCGCTCGGTGGGTGTGATGGGTGACGAACGCACCTACGCACACCCGGTGATCATCCGTGCCGTGACGAGTGATGATGCGATGACGGCCGACTGGGCGCGCCTGCCCTACGACCTGCTCGAGACGATGTCGAACCGCATCATCAACGAGGTGCGCGGCGTGAACCGGGTGGTGTACGACGTGACGTCGAAACCCCCGGGCACCATCGAATGGGAGTGACCGGCGACCGGTCGTGACGGGTCCACCATTTCAGGGGCCCCTGCCGGATTGACTACCGTTCGCGCGCCATGTTCTCTCGATCCGCGCGCCCCATCGTGTTGGTGCTGGCCCTGCTGGGGTCGGGCCTTGCGGCGCGGCCTACCGCTGCGGCGGTGGGTGAGGCGCAAGCCGGTCTGCAGGCGGCTCAGGACGAACTCGACCAGTTGATCGACCGCATGGGTGCGATCGACGAGCAGTACAGCGAGGCCCAGGACCGCGCCGCGGCCCTCGGAACCGACATCGCTGCGGCGCAGGCGAAGGTGGACCAACTCGCGGCGCAGTTGGGGCAGGTGCAGTCGCAACTCCAGGACATGGCCGTGGCGCGTTTCACCGCGGGTGGGACAACGGCCCTCAGTCCGCTCTTCAGCAGCGCGGCAGCGTTCAGCATCGCCGAGCAGCGCGACGCTCTCGGCGACGTCGCCCTCGACCTCGGCGAGGCGAGCATGGACGACCTGCGTGCCGTGGTCGACGACCTGGGGCGCGAGCAGGCGGCACTGCAGGCCAAGCAGGCAGAGGCCCAGGCACTGGTGGTGTCGCTGCAGCAGGCTCAGCAGCAGTTCGCCGAGCTCGAGCAGAGCTACCAGCAGCGACTGGCCGTGGCGCAGGCGGCCTTCGGGGCCGCCCAACTGCAAGCCGAGGCCGATCGACGCGCCGGGCAGGCCGCGGCACCTGCCACCGGTGGGGGCCGAGGCACCAACGAGAACGGCGCTGGCACCGGGAACGGCACCGGGAACGGCAACGGCAACAACGGCGGCACCCCTGTGGCGCCGGGCCGCGGCGGCGGTGCGCCCGACCCCGGAACGGGTTCGGGCGGTTCCACGCCATCGATCCCGCCACCACCGTCCCCGCCCTCGGTTCCGCCTGTCTCCGGCCGCGCCGGCACGGCGGTGTCGGCCGCCTACGGGCTGCTGGGCGTTGCCTACAAGGCGTTCGGTGAGACACCCGAGACTGGCTTCGACTGCTCGGGCTTCACCAAGTACGTCTGGGGTCGTGCCGGTGTGTCGCTGCCGCACCAGAGCGGGGCCCAGAAACGCGCCGTCGCACCGGTCCCGAAGGATCAGGCCCAGCCGGGTGACCTCATCTTCTATTACACGCCGGTCGGCCACGTGGGCATCTACGTCGGTGGTGGCCAGATGATCCACGCCCCGAACACGGGCACGGTGGTGCGTGTCGACCCGGTGCGGTGGAACAAGGTGGTCGGGGTCGGTCGTCCGGGCTGACGCTCCGCAGCGTCTGGCCACCGGGCCGTTGGGTACGGTGTCCGACGTGCAGGGCATCGACATCGCTCCCGTGACGGCGTGGCTGGCCGCAAACATCCCCGGAGCCGAACCACCGTTCACCTTCGACCTGATCGCCGGTGGTCGCTCGAACCTCACGTTCCGCGTGACGGGCGCCGACGGCACACGGTTCGTGCTGCGCCGTCCACCGCTCGGCCATGTGCTGGCCACGGCCCACGACATGGCGCGCGAACACCGCATCATCGCTGCGGTCGGCACCACGGGCGTGCCCGTGCCGCCGGCGCTCGGCCTGTGCACCGACGAGTCGGTGAACGGTGCCCCGTTCTATGTGATGGGGTTCGTCGACGGTGTGGTGCTCGACAGCCCTGACAAGGCGGCGCTGCTGTCGCCGGAGGCCAAGGTGTCGGCCGGCGGGCACCTCTTCGACGTACTCGCCGACCTGCATGCGGTCGACGTGGATGCCGTGGGTCTCGACGACCTTGCCAAGCGCGAGGGCTACGTCGAACGTCAGGTGAAGCGCTGGTCGACGCAGTGGGAGCACTCCAAGACCCGTGAGCTGCCTGCCATCGACGAGGTGGCCCGGCGCCTGCGCGAACGCATGCCGGTGCAGCAGGGCGTGTCGATCGCCCACGGCGACTACCGATTCGGGAACTGCCTGACCGACGTGTCGGTGGGCCGCATCGCGGCGGTGCTCGACTGGGAACTGTGCACGCTCGGCGACCCGCTGGCCGACGTGGGCTACGTGGGCGTGTACTGGAACGACGGTGACGCGGCGCTTGCTCGCGCCAACGACCCCACGCCGGCCGGCGGCTTCCCGACGTACTCCACGTTGCTCGAGCGCTACGCGTTGCGCACCGGCCGCGACCTGTCGGACATCGACTACTACGTGGCGTTCGGGTGCTGGCGTCTCGCCGTGATCAGTGAGGGCGTGTACGCCCGCTACCTTCACGGAGCGATGGGCGAGCAGGAGGGTGTCGACCTGCAGAGCTTCAAGGTCGGCACCGAGGGCCTGGCCGAACGGGCGCTCGACGCGATGAGGAGACTGGGCTGAACGCCCGGCGACAGGAGGCGATAATGGCGGATTCAGCAGCACTTGCGGGATGGGAGAGGTCGTCCTTCACGGCGGCCGGCCTGACGCGCGACGTCTATCGACGGGGCACTGGGCCCGGTGTGGTCGTGGTGCACGAGATCCCGAACATCACGCCCAAGGTGGCGCAGTTCGCGAACGACGTCGTCGATGCGGGCTTCACGGTGCTGATGCCGTCGCTGGTGGGCACGCCCGGTGCCGAGCCCAGCAACGGCAGCATGGCCAAGTCGATGCTCAAGGTGTGCGTGTCGAAGGAGTTCACCCACTGGGCGTTGAACCAGACCTCGCCGGTGATCGGCTGGCTTCGGGCGTTGGCGCGCAACCTGCACCAGGACGTGGGTGGAGCGGGTGTGGGGGCCGTGGGCATGTGCTTCAGTGGCGGCTTCGCCCTCGGCATGATGATCGACGATCATCTCGCCGCACCGGTGCTGAGCCAGCCGTCGTTGCCGTTCACCGTGGGCAAGAAGCGCGCCGCCGATCTCAACTTGTCACCCGACGACGCGCGCGCCGTGCAGCGCCGGGCGGCCGAGGGGTGCCAGGTGCTCGGCCTGCGTTTCACCGAGGACAAATTGGTGGGCGATCGGTTCAAGTCGCTGCGCACGTTGATCGGCGATGCGTTCATCGGCATAGAACTCCCGTCGCAGAAGAAGTCGGA
>JBJTXX010000432.1:0-2712 GCA_046082485.1 Actinomycetota bacterium | reverse complement strand
GAAACCCCGGAACCGCCTGCGCGTGTGATGCGGTCGCGGACGACAGCGAGATGAGCGCATTGCTCGGTCCGTGCATCCATCCGTGCTGCTACGAGTTCGGTGCGAGCGACATGCAGCCGTTCGCGGACCGGTTGGGTCCCTCGGTGGTGGGCCGCACCTCGTGGGGCACACCTGCACTCGACATGCCCGCCGTCGTGGGCGCCGTGCTCGGCAACGTGGGCGTGGGACTGCGCACCGTCGCGGGGTGCACCGCCTGCTCGGGTGAGACTTGGTTCTCGCACCGCCGTGGCCACCGTGCACGGCAGGTGATGGCGGTGGCGTTGGGAGCAAGGGCATGATGGACGCCGTGCAGCCATCGGACCCGCCCCTCGACGAGCTGGTGGTGGCGCGACTCGCCGTCGTCCGCGACCGCATCACACGCGCAGGCGGTTCCGGGGTTTCGGTGCTGCCCGTGACGAAGACCTTCCCGGTGGAGGCGTGTTGGGCCGCGTACCGCGCCGGTTGCGCAGCGGTGGGCGAGAACTATGCGCAGGAGGTGGTCGCCAAGCTCGGCGTCCACCCGCCCCCGTTCGGGGTGCACTTCATCGGTCAACTGCAGACCAACAAGGTCCGTTCGCTCGCCGGCATCGTCACGCTGTACGAGACGGTCGACCGGGTGTCCCTGGTGCACGAGATCGCCAAGCGGGTTCCGGGTGCCTCCGTGCTCGTCCAGGTCGACACCTCCGGGGATCCGGGCAAGGGTGGCTGCCCGATCACCCGGGTGCCCGAACTCGTCGACCTCGCCCTCGCCGCCGGCCTCGATGTTCGCGGGCTGATGACGGTCGGTCCGACGGAGGGAGGGCCCGAAGCCGCCCGTCCGGGCTTCCGTGCGGTGCGTGCACTGCTCGACGCGCTGGGTCTGCAGATGCTGTCGATGGGAATGACCGACGACCTCGAGGTGGCGGTGCAGGAGGGCTCCACGCAGGTGCGTGTGGGAAGTGCACTGTTCGGAGCGCGTCCACCCGCGGCTCGCGCGGTGCGGTAGCCTGTCGCGGAGGAGGCAACTCATGTCGATGTGGAAGAGGGCGATGGACTACCTGGGCCTCGGGCCCGACGACGCCTACGACGACTACGACGAGCCGATCGAGGCCGACCCTCCTCTTGGGCGCCCGAGCCGACGCGTGCAGCCCGAGGTCCGTCCGCCGCGTGGTTACGACGAGTCCGAGGGGGCAGTGCGCCCGGTGCCGTCGACGCCGCGGCAGCCGTTCCCGCAGGGACCCTCCGACGCCGTGGTGGTGCGCAAGGGCCAGAGCGTCAGCGACGACAGCAGCGTGAAGATCCGCCCCGTGCCACGTGCGGCCGTCGAGCCCGTCACCGTGAGTCCGCGGGCGTTCAACTCCGCACAGGAGGTCGGCGATCGCTTCCGGACCGGCCAGCCCGTCATCATGAATCTCGAGGGCACCGACAAGGAGACCACCCGTCGCCTCGTCGACTTCGCCAGCGGCCTGTGCTACGGGCTGAACGGCACCATGGAGAAGGTGAGCGCCGGCGTGTTCCTGCTGAAGCCGGCACCGCGTACCGGTTCCCACGACGACAGCGGATTCGGCTCCTGACGCCACCCGGTGTGCCTAACATCTCCGCCATGGAGATGACCCCGCAGACCATTCGCACCACCAACTTTGAGTTGGTGAAGAAGGGCTACGACCCCGACGCGGTCGACGCCTTCAAGGAGCAGGTCGCCTCGGTGGTCGAGGGCGCCCAGAACCAGGCGACGGCGATGGAGGCCCGGGCACGCGCGGCCGTGGCCAAACTGCAGGAGGTCACCAGCCAACCGCTGCCCACGGCGCCTTCGAGCAGCGGCGACACCGAAGTGATCAGCCGCACTCTTCTGCTGGCCCAGCGCACCGCCGATGCCGCAGTGGCCGAGGCGAGGGCGGAAGCCGATCAGGTGCTCGGTGCAGCTCGCGAGGAGGCCGGTCGCGTACTCGACTCCGCCCGGAGCATGGCGGCGCGGAGCCTCGACGATGCCCGCGAGGAAGCACGACGCGCCGTGGGCGACGAACGCATGAGGGCCGAGGCGGAGGTCCAGGCCCTGCTGGCCCGACGCGACTTCCTGATCGCCGACGTCGAGCATCTAGAGCGGTTCATCATGGCCCAGCGCGAACGCCTGCGCGACGCCGCCGTGCAACTGCACGACATGGTCGATCGGGTTCCGGGCGGGCTCGCCGACATGCGGCGACCGCTGCTGTCGGCCTCTGCCGAACCGCTGCCCGCAGTGGTCGCGCCGCTGCCGCCCGACATCACCGGAGAGGTGCCGCGGGTGCGCGTGGAGGAACTGCCGCCGCTGCCGTCGTCGTACGTGGCGGCACCCGCCCCTCCGCCCGAGGTGACGCGCGCGGAGCCTGCGCCGACGCCGGCATGGAAGACGCTCTCCGACGACGACACCGCCGAGGAACCCGCACCGGATCGCACCGGTGAGGTGCCGGTGCTGCCGACCCTGAAGCCACTGACGCTGCGCCTCGACGACGACAGCACGCAGTGAGCGTTCCGGTAGGCTGACCTGCCCCGGTGCGGCGCAGGAGCAGCAGTGAAGTACCCGAACGTTCAGCCCCAGCCTCTCTTCCCCGACGTCGAGCGCAAGGTGCTCGCGCGATGGGAGACCGAGCGCACTTTCCAGGCCTCGGTCGACCTGCGGGAGGGTGCCGACGAGTTCGTCTTCTACGACGGCCCACC
>JBJTXX010000431.1:0-4673 GCA_046082485.1 Actinomycetota bacterium | reverse complement strand
CCGTCGCCCTGCGGGCCCGCCTGCGCGACACGTGCCCCGTTCCCGCGAACTGACCGTCAGTACCGGTGCCTCACGCCCGCCGGGCGATACGCCGCAGCGGCGGCTCGGTGGTGGGTGGCTGCTTGCGCGGCGGCAGTTCTGCCAGCAGCGCCGCAGTGGCCGCCGTCACCTCGCGCACCGCACGTTCGAACGCTTCCTCGGTCGCCGGTGACAGCGACTGGACACCGCTCACCTTGCGCACGTACTGCCGGGCCGCGGCCTCGACCTCGTCGTCGGTGGCCGGGGGCTGCAGCCCGCGCAGGGTGGTGATGTTGCGACACATGGGCGCGACGCCGATCAGTCGTTGTCGAGCTTGTCGACGATCTTGTGTGCGATGTCGGCCAACTTGCCCTTGATGCCGCCCTCGTGCGACGCCTGCTCGAGCTCGGCATCCAGCACACCCAGGCGCGCCCGTTCGGCCTCGATCACGCCGATGTGACCATCGTGGTCGAGGTCGAACGCCTCGAGTTCGGCCTCATCGGGTTCGTGCGGTTCGTTGGTGACCGGATCGTGCGGAGTGCTCATTCGCCCATCATGCCCCAGCCGTACAGCCAGTCCATCGCGCCGAGCACGCCCGAGCCCGCACGCATCATCTCATCGCGGGCTCGCTGCTCATCGCCGTCCGGCAGGTGGAACACCCTCCGGTTGCCCCACGACGACGACTGCACGCGATCGGTGCGCGGCTTGCGTTCCGCCTCGTACCCGCGCAGCGACAGGTCGACGCGCTCGCCCGAGTCGAGCCACCGGGCCAGCACCGCCGCGTCCTCGATCGCCTGACACGCCCCCTGCGCCATGAAGGGGAGCATCGGATGGCACGCGTCGCCCAGCAAGGTCACGCCGCCTGTTCCCCACGCGGGCAACGGCTCGCGGTCGTGCAGCGCCCAACGGAAGACCGGGTCACGGACCTCGGCCAGCAGATCCCACAACTGCGGCGACCAACCCTCGTAGCGGTGGCGCATCTCCTCGGCCGAGCCCGGCTCCGTCCACGACTCGACGTCCCACACCGCCTCGGGTGCAATGCACACCACGTTCAACCAACGCGCCCGGAGGCCCACGAAGTAGGTCACCACGTGGGCGTCGGGACCCAGGCGGTTCGTCACCTCCAACGGTAGGTGCGCCACCCGCTCGGCCGGCACGAGCGCTCGGTACGCGACCGAACCACTGAACCGGGACGGATGCGCCCCCAGCACGCTGTCACGGACTCGCGAGTGGATGCCATCGGCACCCACCACCACATCGGCCTCGAAACTCGAACCGTCAGCGAACTGCAGCAACGGCCGACCACCGGCGCCGCCATCCGGCGAGGCGCCCGACACATGGGTGCCCAACCGCAGCTCCACGTTCGGCAACGAAGTCACGGCGTGTTCGAGGACGGCAACCAGATCCGGGCGAGCAACGTTCGAGTGGTGCACGCCGTAGCGCTGACGGAACGGTTCTCCCAGAGGCGTCTGCGACAGCTCGCTGTCGTCCTGCCAACGGCGCAGCACGATGCGTTGCGACTCGACGGCGACCTCGCCGAACGCATCGCGCAGCCTGAGGTCGTGCAGCACCCGGCGACCGTTCGGGCTGATCTGGATGCCTGCGCCGACCTCACCGAACGCTGACGCGCGCTCGAACAGCGCCACGTCGTGGCCGCTGCGGGCCAGCGCCAGCGCAACCGTCAGCCCACCGATGCCTCCGCCTGCCACTGCGACGCGCATCGGCGACCGAACTCAGCCCAGCACCCGCACCACGCCGGCGATGGGGTCGACCTCCACCGTCGCGCCGTCGGGAATGTCGAGCAGCGCACGCGGCGCACCGATCACCCCGGGGATGCCGAGTTCGCGCGCCAACACGGCCGCATGGCTGAGCGCACCGCCCTCGGCCGTCACCACCGCACCGGCCATCGCCAGCACCATGTTGAACGCCGGCGTCGTGCACGGCACCACCAGCACGTCGCCTGGCTCGAGTTGCTCGAGCGCCGCCTCGGGGCTGCCGGCGATGCGGGCAACACCCCGGTAGGGGGCGGTGCCCACACCCAGGCCGTTCAGACCCGAGGTGCGCACCTCGCCATCGAGCCCGGCCTCCGAGATCACCAACTGCACCATGCCAGCGATACGGGCCAACGATTCGGGCAGGGCATCGAGCGGCGGGGGCGGCTCGGGCTGACCCAACTTGCGCGGCGCGGCCTCCACGTCGACCGTCGCCCGCCAACGGGCTCGCGCCGCCAACTCGTCGGCACTCGGCCCGGTGCCGGCGACCGCTGCCGCCACCTCGTCGTGCGCCAGCTCCAGGCCGTGCAACCGCGAGTGGGCATGCCCCTTCGCCACCATCCGTCGACCGACCTCCAGCAGCACCAGTCGCAACAGACCGAGCGGCCACTCCACCGTGTGTGGGCCGTTGTCGTCGCGCAGGTCCATCGCGGCACGCGCCTCGCCGAGCAGTTCGTCGAACGCTGGCTGCTGCCCTTCCGGCACCCTGCCGCGCACCGCGGCCGCGCGGTCGGCCAGTCGCTGCGCCGCCGCAGCCGCACGCTGGCCGTCGTCACGCGCGGCGAGGATGGTCTGCAACAGCACGTCGGGTCGCTCGGCCATCGTCAGACCGTCGACGTCGTAGCGCGAGATCACCAACCGGCCGCGCATCCGCAGGAACTCGTCGACGTCACGTGCCACGTCGGCCGACACCGCACGCACCTCATCGATCGAGGCGGGCTGCACACCAGCGGCATCGATGGCCTCACGGATGCGCCGCAGCGTCTTCTCCGCCGCCGCGGTGGACGGCGACGCACCCTCCAGCAACGGGATCAGTTCGGCCGGGGCGAGGCCCCACTTCCTGCCCTCGTACAGCAGCATCCCGATGGGGCCGAGGTCGAACGCGTGCAGGCGGAAGTGCTCGCGCCACATTTCCAACGAGTTCGCCAGCGTGCGCTCGAAGTGCGCCAGCAGACCGGCGTCATCGAGCGCGGAGAGATCGACCGACTGGATCGCCAGGTTGGCGGCCTCGATCTGTTCGCGACGGCCCCCCGGGCGCGACCACTCGGTCAGCACCGCACGCCACGGGCGCTCGGCCAGCACACGTTCCGCCAGCTTCCGACGACGACGCATCTCGGGCAGCACACGGCTGACCACCTTCAGCGCCAACGGCGGCGGCGCCTTCCTCGGCGGCTTGTCGGCGCCCACCAGTGGGCGCACCCGCGAATAGCTGAGCCCGTTCACGAACTTCAGGTCGAGACCCTCGACCGGGGCACCCAGTTCGCCCAGACCATCGCGGGTGCCCTGCAGCGTGCCGATCGACTGCACGTGCTGGTTGATGGGCGTGGCGGGTCGGTTCACGTGCGACCGGTCGAGCAGCCACTCGCCTGCGGCGGGAGCCTTCCACTGCAGCGGGATGCTGGGATCCGTGGGGAACCGTGACATGTCGTCAACATAGTTGCCGCCCCGGTGCGCGAACTTGAGTTCCTCGGGACGGTCCGATGGGGGAGGCCGGGCGGGCGGGCGCGAGACTCGCGGCCGTTCCTGAACCGAAAGGTGCCCTCACATGTCCGAAGCATGGATCATCGACGCCTGCCGCACCCCCCGTGGCATCGGCAAGGTCGGCAAGGGTGCCCTTGCCGACATCCACCCGCAGCAGCTCGGCGCCACCGTGCTGTCGGCCATCCGCGACCGCAACAACATCGACACCGCCGCCGTTGACGACGTGATCTTCGGCACCAGCATGCAGGTCGGCACCCAGGGCGGCGACCTCGCCCGCATGGCCCTGCTCGATGCCGGCTTCGACGTGAAGGCCTCGGGCGTCACGCTCGACCGCTTCTGCGGCTCGGGCATCACCACCACCAACATGGCGGCGGCCTCGATCATGGCCGGCATGGAGGATGTCGTGATCGCCGGCGGCTGCGAGATGATGTCGTTGCACCCGGCACTCGGCGCCGCTCAGGCCGGGGTGCGCGCACCCTTGATGGACGCCGGCAACCTGCGCCTGCGCGCCCGCCACCCGCAGACCCACCAGGGCGTGGCCGCCGACGCCATCGCCAGCCTCGAGGGCATCCCGCGCGAGGCGCTCGACGCACTGGCCTACGTGTCGCAACAGCGCGCCGCCGTCGCCATCGCCGAGGGCCGCTTCGACCGCAGCCTCGTGCCGGTCTTCAAGGAGGACGGCACCCTCGCACTCGACCGCGAAGAGTTCCCCCGCCCGCAGACCACCCTCGAGGGCCTGGCCCAACTGGCGCCATCGTTCGCCGCCATGGCCGACTTCCCGCTCGATGAGCAGGGCACCACGCTGCGCTCGATGGTGCTGGCCCGCTACCCCGACCTCGAGATCACGCACATGCACCACGCTGGCAACAGCAGCGGCGTGGTCGACGGCGCCGCCGCCATCCTGCTCGCCAGCCCCGAGGCAGCGAAGTCGAACGGTTGGACGCCGCGTGCACGCATCGTCGCCACCGCCAACATCGGCGACGACCCCACCCTGATGCTGAACGCCCCGGTGCCCGCAGCGAAGAAGGTGCTGGCCAAGGCCGGCCTCACCGTCGACGACATCGACCTGTTCGAGATCAACGAAGCCTTCGCCGTGGTGGCCGAGAAGTTCATCCGCGACCTCGACCTCGACCGCGACAAGGTGAACGTGAACGGTGGAGCGATGGCCCTCGGCCACCCGAT
>JBJTXX010000430.1:0-974 GCA_046082485.1 Actinomycetota bacterium | reverse complement strand
GGGGGCCTCGGCCTGTCGGCGGTGCTGTTGCTGCTGAGCATCGGCTCGCTGGCGGTGCGTGGGCTGAACCTGAGCCTAGAGTTCAAGGGCGGCGTGCTGTGGGAGGTGCCGTCCGAGACCCTCACCGAGGATGATGCCCGTGCGGTGCTGAACGAGCAGGGCCTCGATGGCGGCAATGCGAAGGTGCAGATCCTCACCGCGAACGACGGCAGCCGCAGCCTGGAGGTGCAGGTGGGCGACCAGCCCGACACCGTGCGCCAAAGGGTGCAGCAAGCGTTCGCCGACAAGGCGGGCCTGAAGGCCGACGAGGTCACCACGCAACTGGTGTCGTCGTCGTGGGGCAGCAGCATCACCTCCAAGGCCATCCGCGCACTCATCATCTTCCTCGTGCTGGTGGCGATGTTCATCGCCTGGCGCCTCGAGTGGCAGATGGCGCTCGCCGCCATCGGCGCCATGTTGCACGACGTGCTGTTGAGCGTGGGCCTGTACTCGCTGTTCGGGTTCACGGTCACGCCGGCCACGGTGGTGGCGTTCCTCACCATTCTCGGTTTCTCGCTCTACGACACGATCGTGGTGTTCGACAAGGTGCAGGAGAACCAGCAGCGTTATGCCGGTTTCCGCGTGCCGTACGCCGACATCCTCAACGTGTCGATGAACCAGGTGCTGATGCGTTCGCTGAACACCAGCCTTGCGGCCGTGCTGCCGGTGCTGTCGCTGCTGGTGCTGGGTGCCGGCATCATGGGCGCCACCACACTGCGCGAGTTCGCCCTGGCCCTGCTGGTGGGCCTCATCACCGGTTCCTACTCGTCGATCTTCGTGGCGTCGCCGCTGGTGGCGATCATCAAGGAGACCGAGCCCCGGTTCAAGCCGTTGCGCAACCGTCACGCCACCGGCGCGGAACTCGAGCGTCTGGTGCTGGGCGGTTCGCCGTCGGCCCGCCGTGAAGGTGCCCGCCAGCGCACGCAGACAGCCGA
>JBJTXX010000429.1:0-6939 GCA_046082485.1 Actinomycetota bacterium | reverse complement strand
GCCTCGGTGCCGGTGGTGCCACCACCCGAATCGCTGCAGCCCACCAACAGCGCGGCCAGCACCACCGATGCGGCAAGACGACGAACCCTCATAACGGACCTCCCCACGAGTCGTCTGCGATCACTGCGGTGATCGCAGATCGCGGCCCGGGTCAGCCGTCGGCGCTGGGCCAGTCCGCTGACAGCAACTGTACATACCGCCGGTACACCCTTCGGTTCGAGTCGCCGTGCCCCACGTCCGGCAGCACCTCCACGTGCACGTTCCCGGACGCATGGCGATACGCGCTGGGCACCTCGTCGACGGTCGCCGGGTTCGCACGCAGCAGTGGCTCCAGCGAGTGCAGGCTGAACGTCGGCCTGAACGTGGTGTCCGCCGCGCCCAGCACGACGTGGAAGCGGGTGCGCATGCGGGGCGGCACACCGGCAACCCACGTGCTCGGGTCCGCTGCGGTGCGCAGCAACCCCACCGCTCCGAGTTGATCGTCGGGGTGGGCCGCGTTCCACCGCATCGCCAGCACGGCGGCGACCACGCCACCCTGGGACTCGCCGGCCAGTGCGACACGGTGGGCACCACCGGCGGCGCGCACCGCCTGCCGCATCAGCCGCCACAACGCGCCGGTGTCGGCCACCGCATCGACCAGGTCGGCGGCGTGCGGAGCATCGAACTCCTGCGGCAGCAACGAGCCGTGGTCGGTGCCGTAGCGGAACCAGCTGGGCAGACCGCGCGGATTGAACGGGTCGCGGCGGCCCGAACCCTTCGGAGCAACGGGAACTGTCACGCCGACATGGGCAAGACCCACCTCCCCGAGCAGGCGGTTCCACACCGGCGCCTTCGGCCACGCCGTGGTGTATCCGTGCAGGAAGATCAGCTGCGGGTTGCCCCGGCCCCGAGCACTCACGGCATCAGGTACCAGTCGAGGAATCGTTCGAGACGTTGGTGGAAGTGCAGCCATGGCTCGGGTCGCAGCAACCCGTGCCCCTCGGTGGGATACGTGACGTACTCGAACTGCTTGCCCAGTCGGCGCAGGGCCTAGACCAGTTCGAGCGACTGCTTCGGGTGCACCCGCTCGTCGAGTTCCCCGTGAGCCACCAGCAACGGCACGCCCAATTGTTCGATGCGGTGGATCGGCGAGCCCAGCCTGTAGGCATCGCGAGCCAGCCTTGGGTGCCGCATCATGCGCTCGAGGTCGAGCCTGCCCACGAGGTCGCCCTGGGCCCAGGACGTGAGGATGTCGCAGTCCCCGTACTTCGCCACCGCGCACGCGAAGCGGTACTGCGGGTCGTCGACCACCGACGTCAGCGCCATGTAACTGCCATAACTGCCACCGAAGATCGCGACGCGTGTCGTGTCGACCCAGTCGTGTCCCGCCAGCATGTCGAAGGCGGCAAGGCAGTCCTGCGTGTCGTCCACGCCCCAGACACCGTGGTTGGCCCGTTCGAAGGCGCTGCCGTAGGTGGTGCTGCCGCGGAAGTTCGGCTGGAACCACGCGTAGCCCTTGTCGACGAAGTACTGAACGACGCCGTCCCACTCGTCAGCCGACACCGAGGTCGGCCCACCGTGCGGGTGCACCACTGCGGGGCACGGGCGATCGGCCGAGGCACCGGCCGGGCGATGGAGCCAGCCGTGCACCTGCATGCCGTCGGCCGACTCGTAGGTGACGTGTTCGGGCACCACGTGCGGCGCTGCGCGCACTGCCGCCGGAGTGGGCGCGAACAGTTCCCGCACCACGCCGTCGGACTGCACCACGCACAGCCGGGCCGGCGTGGAGAACGACTCGTGGGTTGCCACCACCGAGCCGTCGGGCAGCAGCCGAGGATGCGACCACGTGCCGCCCGCGGCGAGCACGCGCACCGAACCGTCCGACACGCCGACCTCCACGAGGTCGGACACACCCCGCCGACTGCGCACCGCCACCAGCGAGCGGCCGTCCGGCCGCCATTGCAATGAAGAGAAGTCGGCACCGTCGGCGGTGACCTGCCGTGGCTCACCACCCCCGGCTTCCACCGTGAACACCTCGAACCAGCCGGGCCACTCACCAGCGAACGCCAGTGTGGCGCCGTCGGCCGACCAGACAGGGCCCCGCACATGCCACCCGGCGCGCCGCACCAGTTCGGTGCGCTCACCGGAGGCCGGGCGAACCACGTGCAGGCTGGTGCAGTTCAGGTCATCGAGGTGGAACACCGTGATCGCGATGCGGCCCCCATCGGGTGATGGTTCGGCCCACACGTAGTCGGGGCCGGCGATCATGACGGGGCGCGGCCATCCCTCCTCCACCGCCACCGTGCACAGCACCGTGGTGTCGCCCCTGGCCACCCCCACCAGCAACGTGCGATCGTCGAGCCACACCGGGCCCGAGCCCTCGCACACCTCGGTCGACACCCCGCCGGCGACCGGCGCCACCCGCACCCGACCCTCTGCGCAGAATGCAAGGCGCGTGCCATCGGGCGACCACACGCCGTTGCCGTCGTCCCAGAAGGCCCTCAACGGGCGTTCGGCCGTCACCCTCGTGGGCAATCCGCCGGCGACCGGCATCGTCCAGAGGTCGCTGCTGTCGCGGTCCAGCACGAACGCCACGGTGGTGCCGTCGGGCGACACCTCCGGTTGGCGTGGTCGCTCGGTGGCGGCCACGTGTTGCAGTCGCCAGTGTGGCGCCGGCTTGGCATCCGGCCGCCCCGGGTTGGGGATGCCCCCGTGCTCGTCGGCTCCCACCCACCACTGCGGCATCGTCGTCACGGGCACCGAGCCTAGATTCCCGTCGATGAACCCGCCGCCGCCACGCCCGCGTCCCCGATCACTCGGCCTCCTCTTCGGCGTGCTGCCGACGGGGCCGCACAATGCGATCACCGACGTGCCGGGAGTGCGCGTCGGGCACGTGACGTTGTTCCACGGCGACCACGCTGCGGGAGAACCGGTGGCCCGCACCGGCGTGACGGCCATCGTGCCCGACACGGTTCCGGGAATGTTCGACCGCCCGATGCCAGCGGGCTTCGCCGTGCTGAACGGAGCAGGCGAACTGACCGGCAGCATCGAGATCGGGGAATGGGGCATCCTCGAGACACCGGTGCTGCTGACCTCCACCAACAACACCGGCCGCGTTGCCGATGGCGTCGTCGACGAGGTGTTGGCCTCAGGTGTCCGCGACGTCGTGGTGCCCGTGGTGGGCGAGTGCGACGACTCGTGGCTCGACGACGTGCGCCAACGGTGGGTCACACCGCAGCATGCCCGCGAGGCGATCTCCGTCGCCAGCGACGGACCGGTGGCCGAGGGCGTCGTGGGCGCGGGCACCGGGATGAAGACGATGGGGTGGAAGGCGGGCATCGGCACCGCATCCCGGCGCCTCGAGGGCCTCGGCACGGTGGGCGTGCTGCTGCTGTGCAACTTCGGGGGCCGGTCGTTGCTGCGACTGGGTGGCCGGCCGGTCGGCGAGACGCTGCACGCTGAGGCACTCGCTGCGCCACCACCCGGCGACACCGGTGGCAGTTGCCTTGGCGTGGTGTTCACCGACATTCCGCTCGACGCCAGGCAACTGCGACGCGTCGCCACCCGCGTGGGGCTGGGGCTGGCCCGGGCCGGTTCGGTGGCGCATCACGGCAGCGGCGACATCTTCCTCGCCGTCAGCACCGCCAACCGGGTTCCCAGGGGCACCACCGGCCTGCTGCAGCAGATGCTGCTGGCGGATGGATCACTCGACGACGTGTTCACCGCCGTGGTCGATGCCAGCGAGGACGCCGTCGCGAACGCGTTGTTCGTGGCCGACACCGTCACCGGCGTCGACGGCAACGTCGTGCACGGCATGCCCGTGCAACGGGTGCTCGAACTCCTCGACCTACCGAGCACCTGACCCCATCCCACTCCCACTCAAACTCCCACTCCCACTCCGGGAGGATGTCGCGCCCTTTTCATCGGAAACCATCGAAACGGGCGCGACATCCTCGGGGTTGGGGTCGGGGTTGGGGTTGGGTGGGGTCGGGGTTGGGTGGGGTCGGGCCGGGTCAGCGGGGCGTTGCGGCGAGTTCCGCCGCCCGGGCGAACACCGCATCCAGCATCGGCTCGGTGAGACGACCGGTGAAGGTGTTCTGCTGACTGGGATGGAACGAACACAGCAGGGTCAGACCGTTGGGGGCGAGGGCCTCGGCGAGGTGGCCGAACCTGGGGCGGGGCCGCAACCCGAACTCGGTGCACGCCGCCTCGTGCGCGAACGCCCCCAGGCAAACCACCACCCGCAACTCCGTCAGCAACGCCAGTTCGCGCTGCAGGAACGTGCGGCAGTTGTCGCGTTCGGCCGGCAACGGCTTGTTGTCGGGCGGGGCACAGCGCACGGCCGACGCCACCCACGCCCCTCGCAACTCCAGTCCGTCCTCGCGGTGCAGCGACTCGGGCTGGTTCGCCAGCCCTGCCCGGTGCATAGCCCGGAAGAGCCAGTCACCCGAGCGGTCTCCGGTGAACATCCGACCCGTCCGGTTGGCGCCGTGCGCCGCCGGCGCGAGCCCCAACACCAGCACCCGAGCGGCAGGGTCCCCGAAGCCCGGCACCGGGCGACCCCAGTACTGCTCGTCGCGGTACGACGCCCGCTTCTCGGTGGCCATGCGCTCGCGCCACTCCACCAATCGCGGGCAGCGACGGCAGTCACAGACGTCCTCCCGGAGCCGACCCAACGAATCCACGTCCGGCACAGTAGGTTCAGCGTTCGCCATGGCGCGAACGAAACCTGCTCCCCCCTCTGCCACGGTCGTGCTGCTCGTGCGCCACGGCCAGACCCCCACGACCGGCAAGGTGCTGCCCGGCCGGGCCTCCGGCCTGCACCTGGCCGATGCCGGCCGCGAGCAGGCTGGCCGCGCGGCGCAGCGCATCGCCGAACTCTCGAAGGTCGACGCCATCTATGCATCCCCGCTCGAACGGGCCCGCGAGACCGCTGCGCCCATCGCCGCTGCCCGAGGGCTGAAGGTGCAGATCGACAAGGGACTGCTGGAGTGCGACTTCGGCGACTGGACCGGCGCCGAACTGAAAGCGCTGATGAAACTGCCGGAGTGGGGCACGGTGCAGCGCGCCCCCAGCACCCTCCGCTTCCCGAACGGCGAGAGCTTCACCGAGATGCAGACGCGCATGGTCTCTGCGGTCGACCGTCTGCGCATGCGCCACCCCGGCGGCACCATCGTCTGCGTGTCGCACGCCGACCCCATCAAGGCTGCGGTCGCCCACGCGATGGGCAGCCACATCGACCTGTTCCAGCGCATCGTCATCAGCACCTGCAGCATCAGCGCCATTGCCTACGGCATGGGTGCGCCAGTCGTGCTCACCGTGAACTCCACCGGCGGCTCGCTCGCCGACCTGCGACCCTCGTGATGATGCGATGAGCGTCTGGTTCGACTTCGACGAGGTGGATGCGTTCACGGTGGGAACCGTGGGCGTGCCCGGCGCTCGCACGTTCTACCTTCAGGCCCGCCGCGGCGGCACGTCGGTGACCGTGAAGTGCGAGAAGCAGCAGGCGTCGGCGATCGCGCAGTACCTGCGGCGTGTGCTCAGCGACCTGCCGGAGAGCTCTGGCTCACTGCGAGCCGGTTCCATGGAACTGACCACACCCACCGAGGAAGCCTTCGTGCTCGGGCCGGTGGGCCTCGGCTACGACAAGGACACCGACCGGGTCGTCGTGCAGCTCGAGGAGGTCGGCGAGGTCGATGAGGAAGGCGAGATCGTGCCCGACGACGACCGCGGCCACCTGCGCATGTTCATCACCCGCAGTCAGGCCGCCGCGTTCTGCGAGCAGGCAGAGGTCGTGGTGTCCGCCGGCAGGCCGCCGTGCCGGTGGTGCTCGCTGCCCATCGACCCCGGCGGCCACGCATGTCCGCGGATGAACTGACCCCGCTGCACCTGGTGCAGCACGCCGACCTCGAGATCGAGGGGCGGATGCCCTGGAGCAGCAACGCCACGTTCCGCTGCCACCTGCTGGTCGACGGCGAACAAGTGGGGCAGGCGATCTACAAGCCGCTGCGCGGCGAGCGGCCGCTGTGGGACTTCGAGCCCGGCCTGCACCGGCGCGAGGTCGCCGCCTATCTGCTCAGCGAGACGATGGGCCTCGACATCGTGCCGGCCACCGTGGTGCGCGACGGCCCACTGGGCGAGGGCAGCCTCCAGTGGTACGTCGAAGCGGACCACCAACAGCACTACTTCACGCTCTACGAGACACGGCCCGACCTGCACGAGGCGCTCAGCGCCTTCGCAGTGTTCGACTTCGTGGCCAACAACACCGACCGCAAGAGCGGTCACGTGCTCATCGACAGGGCCGACCGGCTGTGGGGCATCGACCACGGGGTCTGCTTCAGCGCCGACTTCAAGTTGCGCACCGTGATCTGGGAGTTCGCCGACGAACCGATCCCGCCGCCGCTGTTGGCGGCCGCCGGCCGCGTGGCCGATGCGGCACCGCTCAGCGTTGCCGCGCTGTTGAACGACGAGGAGGTCGCCGCCATGCAGGAGCGGGCGCAGTGGCTGGTCGACCATCCCTTCTTCCCAGCCGACCCGAGCGGACGCCGCTACCCCTGGCCCTTGGTCTGAGCTGCGCTGCCGGCCGGAAAACGCGGAGAGGGCGGCCCGAAGACCGCCCCCGCCATTCGTCGATGCGCTGTCGGCTCAGCCGCGAGCCTGCAACGCCTCGATGAGCTTGGGAAGCACCTTGTGCACGTCGCCCACGATGCCGAGGTCGGCGATGCCGAAGATGGGGGCTTCCTTGTCCTTGTTGACCGCGATGATGTTCTTCGCGCCCTTCATGCCGACCATGTGCTGCGTGGCGCCCGAGATGCCGCAGGCGATGTACACGCCCGGCTTCACGACCTTGCCGGTCTGGCCGACCTGGTAGCTGTAGGGCACCCAACCGGCGTCGACGATCGCACGCGAGGCACCGGGCGCACCCTTGAGCAACTTGGCCAGGGTCTCGACCATCTCGTA
>JBJTXX010000428.1:0-3427 GCA_046082485.1 Actinomycetota bacterium | reverse complement strand
CGATGGTGATGGTCATCGTGGTCTGCAGGCCGTTCTTCACGTCGGTCACGCCGGTCAGTTCGGCGCCGCCGCGCACCCGTGCCCCCGCCGGCACCGGAGTAAGAAACCGCACCGTGCCGGTGCCGTAGTTGACGCCCATCGAGAACCCGGTGACCTCGACGATCTGGGGCAGGAACATGTTCGAGAGCGACAGCGTGAGGAACTCGTGACCTGCCGAACTGCCGGTGGCGTGTGCGAACAGGTCGATCCGTTCCTGCGTCACCTCGAGCCAGTCGCTGTAGCCCAGATGCGTGCCGTTGGCGGCGAGCACACCCTCGGTGCCGTGCAACACGGTGGCGGCCATCAGCCCTGCAGCCTTGCGAGTGCGGCCTCGGCCTCACCGACGATGCGCTCGACGAGTTCGCGACAGGTGGGCAGGTCGTCGATGACGCCCACCACCTGGCCGCTGGCCATCACACCGCTGGCGAGGTTGCCCTCGACCAGCGCAGCCTTCAGCAGCATCGGTGTGTTGGCGGCCATCAGCATCTGCGTGGTGGTGAGTCCGCCCGACTTCTTCATCGCTCGCCCCTCGCTCCACATCTGGCGCACGCTGAGGCCGCTGATGCGCTTGAACCGGTTGGCGTTGAGCAGCGCCCGCGGCAGCGACCACACCTTGCCCCGAGTCGACTCCAGCTGTGCCACGAGATCGGTGGTGAGCACGCGGTGGGGCACGCCGTCGACCTGCTTGGTGACGGTGGTGTCGGTGACGCCCTTGGTGAGATACAGCTCCTTCACGGCCTGCGGCACCGACGAATCGCTGGTGAGCAGGAACCGTGTACCCATGGCGATGCCGTCGGCACCGTAGGCGAGCGCCGCCACCAGACCACGGCCGTCGAAGTAGCCGCCCGCCGCGATGACCGGCACCCGACCCTGCACGGCGTCGACCACCTGCGGCAGCAGGATGCTGGTGGGCACCGATCCAGTGTGTCCGCCACCTTCACCGCCCTGCACCAGCACGGCGTCGACACCCCACTGCAGCACCTTCTCGGCGTGTCGCTTCGCACCGATGGAGGGCACCACCAACACGCCGCCGTCGTGCAGCCGGGAGATGACCTTCTCGTTCGGCGCCTGTGCGAACGACGCCACCTTCACGCCTTCGTCGAGCAGCAGCGCGATGCGGTCGTTGATGTCGTGCGCGTCGGCGCGCATGTTGACGCCGAATGGGCGGGTGGTGCGCGACTTCACCTCGGCCACTGCCGTGCGAAGTTCGGCCATGTCCATGGTGGCGCTGGCGAGAATGCCGAGGGCCCCGGCGTTGGCCGTGGCCGACACGAGTCGTGCGCCGGCCACCCAGCCCATGCCGGTCTGCACGATCGGCACGTCGATGCCGAAGAGGTCGCACACCCGTGTGTGCAGTGCGGGGTGCACGGCTACTGCGGGTCGGGCACTTCGCGCAGGCGAAGGCCCTTGGGGTCGAGTCGGCCCAGCACGTCGAGTTCCTCGGCGGTGGGTTCACGACTTGTGGGCACGTCGGCCGGAATCACGAGAGCGAAGCCGGTGGCGGCCACCACGTCGTCGACGCTCACTCCCGGGTGCACACTGCGCAGCCGCATGCGCCGCTCGGGGCAGTCGAAGTCGAGCACGGCGAGGTTGGTGACCACGCGGCGCAGGTGATGGTGATCCTTCACCCAACCGCCCAACGCCTCGGCACGGTCGTACCCGATGCCGCTCACCATGTCGACCGTCGTCGTGAACACCGACGCAGTGTGCTTCGGGATCCAGAAACTCGTGGCGTGGTTGATGGTGTTGCCGGGCCCGCCGCGCACACCCAACAGCTGCGCCTTCGGGCGGGTCCACGGCCCGATGTTGGCAATGTTGGTGTTGCCGCGTGCATCGATCTGCGAGGCACCCATCATCACGTGGCGACGGCCTCCCCACAGGGTGTCGAACACCTGGCGGAACGGGATCCACCCCTCGACCAGCTTGTCGGTGCCGCCGATGGGCAATTCGTTGCCCACGAAGAACGCCTCTCCGTCGCTCACCAGCAGGTCGGGCTCGAACGTGCTGCGCGCCAGTCGGGCGCCGAGCATGGGGATGGTGCCCATGCCAGAGGCGAAGATCTCGCCGTCGCCGCGGAACGCCTCGGCAGCCGCGATCACCACGATGTCGGCCAGGTGGCTCATCGCGCCGCCCTCCATTCGGCCACGGCGGCCTGATAGTGCGCCTCGTCGCCGACGAGGAAACGGTTGCGGAACTCGCCCCACAGCGCCGGATCGCTGGCCGCGGTGACGTACTCCTTCTGGAACGCCTCGTCGCGCTCGTAGTCCGGCTGGCAGTTGGTGAAGTGGGCGCCGTTGGGTGCCTCGATCACGCCGTCGACCATCGAGCGGTTGATGCGCAGCGTGTGGAAGGTGCCCTCGTCGAGCAGGTTCTCGGTGGGGACCACCCGCTCGCACGACACGTAGCGATGGCCCGGCTCGCAGGCGGCGAGGAACAGGTCGTCGAAGTAGAGGTCGGGCCCGAGGAACTGTGCGTTGCCGCTGGCGTCAGCACGGTTGAGATGCACGAAGGCGGCGTCGAGCCGAATGGCCGGCACGGCCAGCAGTGTCTCTCCGTCGTCGTACGGTGAGGTGACGGTGCGCAGCCCCGGGTTGACATCGACCACCCCCGAACCGAGCCCGGCGCGCGTGGGCAGGAACGGCAAGCGCAGCGAACCGGCGTACAGAGCCCACTGGAGCATGCCCTCGTCGTACTCGACGCACTCGGGAATGGTGCCGCCCTGACGCGCCGCACGGAAGTGGGGCTCGAGCGGAATCGAGTCGAGCGACACGAAGCCATAGACGAGTCTGCGGACCTTGCCCGCCGCGGCGAGCAGGCCCACGTCGGGGCCGCCGTACGACACGATGGTGAGGTCGGTGAGATCGCTGTTGAGCAGTGCCCGCACGAGCGACATCGGCTTGCGACGACTGCCCCAGCCGCCGATGCCGATGGTCATGCCGCTGCGCAACGAGGCGATGGCGTCGTGATGCGTGATGCGCTTGTCGCGGCTCATTGCTGTTCATCCGCTTTCTTGGTGCCGGCGAAGTCGTCGCGCAGTTCGTCGGACACGCCGCTGAGGTTGAGTTCGAACGTGAACCCCTGCTCGAACCGGTAGCTCTTCTTCACGTCCCAGAGGTCGATGCCGTTGAGACTTTCCTTGGCGGCGCGGATGACCGTGGGCGACTTGGCGGCGATGGTGGCGGCCAGTGCCATGGCGGTGTCGCGCAGTTCGGCTCGCGGCACCACCGAGTGCACGCTGCCGTAGTGGTGCAGTTCGGCGGCGGTGGCGGTGGCCGATGTGTAGACCATGGCGCGCATCTTGTGCTGCGGCACGAGGCGCGAGAGGTGTGTGGCGGCGCCCAGCGCACCACGGTCGACCTCGGGCAGACCGAAGAAGGCGTCGTCGGAG
>JBJTXX010000427.1:0-2416 GCA_046082485.1 Actinomycetota bacterium | reverse complement strand
GCGTAGTCGGCCTTGGCGCGGTAGTGCATGAGGTTGATCATCCAGATCGGGCCGTCGTCCTCCGGCGGCGTGGTGGCCAACTTCATGCCGTACTGCCGGTCGATCTGCCCGTACCTGATCTGGTGCCCTGCCACGCGGTCGGCCATGGTGCTCCCCTTCCCGAGAATGTGTCAGTCAGTATGACACCAGACACGGGCGGCCGCGGCATCCCTCGCGCACCCCGCTGGTAGGGTGACAGCGCTTTCTCAACCAAGGGGCTGACAGGTTTCGACGTCAGAGTTCCTGGGCGAGCGTGCGACCCGAGTTGCTCAGACTCGAAAAACGGGGCAACAACAAGAATTGCCAACGAGCAGTTCGCTCTCGCCGCCTGATTCTCAGGTGAGTGAAGAGACATCGTGACCAGAAATGGCGCACGGGGCCGATCCACCGCAGCCCGGCAACAGAAGCGGGGGATGACAGCGGGAAAGACAGCTGGCGTCGGGGAAGACCGATGACGATTCGGAAAGACGATTCGCGGGCCGCCGCTTCCGGGCGACGGCCAACCGACCCGCCGGGCTCCCTGCGTCAGGGAGGAAGTCGGGAATGGTCGTAGCACGAGCGTTCAGCGCCTGATGGACGGGAGTTCGATTCTCCCCAGCTCCACCCAGGGGTGTTGGCGGGTTTCCCGCCAACACTTGGCGGGTTTCAGCGTCGACCGGGGTTACTCCCCCGGTCTTCGCTCGAAGCGTGACCGACCTCGCGCACAACTTCGGCCCCAACAGGCCGCTGTGCGCCACAGGCCCTCGGGCCAAGGATGCGGAACCCGACACCACCGCAGAAAAGCCCAGCCCGGGCGACGCGTCACCCCGCCCAGAGCGCAGTTCCGCTCGGTCTAATCGAGTCCAAGGACGACGACCAGGGCCTCGTCGACGGACCACATCTCCTCCGCGGTCAAACGGCCGACCCGGCGGCCGAGCCGCTGCGCATCAACCGCGCCGAGCTGCTCGACCAACACGCGTGTCGCCTCGCCGGCGACCTGGACCTCCGGACGGAACGACGCGTGCTTCGCGCTGCGAGAGGTCGGAGCGACCACCACGACAGACCGCGGCAGCATCACATCGGACTGCACAACCACTCCGAACCTCTCACCCTGCTGTTCATGGCCAACGCCCTTCGGGACCTTGAACCGGTAGACGTCACCCCGCTGCACGCATCGACTCCATCAGCGATGCGACCGCGAGCATCTCATCCCGATCGTCGGCGTCTGCCTCGAGTGCAGCGACCTCGGCAGCGAGCTGACTGCGTCGACGCATACGGTCGGCCGAGGCAAGCAAGGCTGAGCGGATCGCCTCAGACCGGCTGACACCGGTCGATTCGATCAGCCGCAATGCTCGTTCTGCTTCATCGTCCAACCGCACCGAGATCGCCTTCGCCATGCAGTCAGTATGACATAACGTGATACATCTCGCAACCGTCGACAGGGAGCGCCGAGTGCCCGAAGTGGCCGGGGTCGTCCAAGAGCGCCGATCGGCAGCTATGCCCCGTGTCCGATAGCCCGGTCGAAGTGAGATTGGGCATGTGATCGCATCTCGGCGTCCTCGCCGCGCACAGCGAGGTGTCGCCAGCAGTAGGCGGACACCGTCGCCGAAACGACGACGCGCAGCTGCTCGAGCAGTCCCATGTGGGTCTCGGGCCATACCTCGACGATGACGTCGTCTGGGAAGAATGCTGCGTCCCACTCGATTGGCCCGACGCAGGCAGCCTCAAAGTCGATGACCATCAGCCGATCGGCGTGGACAACAAAGTTGCCATCGTGAGGCTCGCCGTGAATGACCGTGAGCCGGTCACTGATGGCATCCATTCCATCGACGACGATCTCATCGAGCCTCGCTGCGGATCGCGGTTCTAGGACGCTGTCCAACTCTCCCGAACGAAGGAGACCCCTCGCCTCGTCAAGGCGAGCGGCAAGCGTCGGCAACCGAGTGTCGAACCCGCGCCAAGCCTGCTGCAGACTCCGCAGTGCCACTGCCGCCTCCCTTCGGGGTGTTGTTGCGGCCATCGCGCCCCGAGGCCACACCACGATCGTGAAGCCGTCCGATGTGGCGGGTGGCATCACTGGAACAAATGCCGGCGCGCCTACCGACGAGGCGTGCAGAGCGAGCAGGTACTCCCGGTGAGCTACGGCGTTGTTCGTGGTGACCTTTGCGACGAAGTCACCAGCACTCACCACAACGTTGTTCGTTGCGTGCAGCACCGCCAGGGTCGAGACGTCGCTGATAGCGCCGAGCACCTGGCGCGCAGCTGCGATCGCTGCCTCGAGTGAATCAGAAGCGGGCGCCAGCACCTGCGCAGAATGCTCTGCGCCGGTGTCGCTTGTCCAGCGCCTCACGGCAGCTCCGCGCTACCTGGTCAGGTCGGCTTCACGCACGAACGTGTA
>JBJTXX010000426.1:0-4719 GCA_046082485.1 Actinomycetota bacterium | reverse complement strand
CCTTGCCGGTCTGGCCGACCTGGTAGCTGTAGGGCACCCACCCGGCGTCGACGATCGCACGCGAGGCACCGGGCGCACCCTTGAGCAACTTGGCCAGGGTCTCGACCATCTCGTACTTCGCGGCCTCGCCGAGGCCACGGCCACCCGACACCACCACTGCGGCTTCGTCGAGCTTGGGCCCGGTGGTCTCCTCCACGTGCACCGACAGCACCTGCGCGGTGCCGGTGGCGCCGAGCTCGGGCACCGGTGCAGCGACCACCTCGGCGGCGGCGCCGCCGGCGGACTCGGCGACGAAGCTCTTCGGGCGGAAGGCGGCGAGGTACGGGCCCTGGCCCGAGAACGCAGTCGTCACCAGCACGTTGCCACCGAAGATCGGGGTGGTGACGCTGACCGAGCCGCCGTCGGCGGCGACGTCGACGTTGTTGGTCAGCACGGTGCGGTCCAGCTTCACCGACAGGCGGCTGACCACGTCGCGACCCTCGTAGTTCTGCGGGAACATGATGAGGTCGGGCGAGTCACCGCCCTCGATGACGGCCTTCATCGCTGCCGACACGGCCACACCGGGCAGCTTGCCGCCCAGGTCGCCGGTGGCGTACACCTTGCTGGCGCCGTACTCACCGAGCGCCGCGGCGATGCCCGAGGTGTCGCCGCCCACGAAGGCCGCCACGGTGCCCAGGGTGCGGGCCTTGGTGAGGAGTTCCAGGGTGCCCGTGGTGGGGGCGCCGTTTGCTGCTTGTGCGAAAACCCAGATGTTCATGGTGTCGATCCTCCTCAGATGACCTTCAGGTTCTCGAGGAAGGCGACGATCTTGCCGAACGCTTCCCCATCGTCCTCGATGACTTCGCCGGCTGCACGGGCCTCGGCCTGCGCGACGCTGACGACGCTCTGGTTGGCGCCGGCCCAACCCACGGGGGTCACGCCCAGATCACCGACGGTGACCGTGTCGATGGGCTTGGCCTTGGCGGCCATGATGCCCTTGAAGCTCGGGTACCGGGGCTCGACCACGCCGGCCGTCACGCTGATGACAGCGGGCAGCGGGCAGGTGACCTCGTCGTAGCCGCTCTCGGTCTGGCGGTCGACGTTGAGGGTGCCACCGCTGACGACGACCTTCTTGGCGAAGGTGACCGACGGCAGGCCCAGCACCTCGGCCAGCTGCTCGGGCACCGTGCCGGTGTAGCCATCGCTGGACTCGGTGGCGGCGATCACCAGATCAGCCCCACCCATCCGCTGGATGGCCGCGCCGAGCACCTTGGCGGTGGTGAGCGCATCGCTGCCCTGCAGCGCAGGGTCCGAGACCAGGGTGCCCTTGGCAGCGCCCATGGCCAGTGCGGTGCGCATGCCCGACACCTCGCCGTTGGGGGCCATGGAGACCAGGCTCACTTCCCCACCGCCGGCGGCATCGACCAACTGCAGCGCCATTTCCACGCCATAGCTGTCCGACTCGTCGAGGATGAGCTTGCCATCGCGCTTGAGGGTGTTGGTACCCGAGTCGAGCGCACCCGGTGTCGCCGGGTCGGGAATCTGCTTCACGCACACGATCACATTCATAAGACCATCATTGTTACCCACTGATTCGGCCGGTTCCTAACCCGCCGCACATCCCGCTACCGTTCCCGTGCTTGCGGATCCTGCTCGTGGTGAACGCCTTCGCGTCGTCGGTGACGGCGCGCAACACGGTCGTGGTGCACCGCGCCCTCAGTCAGGGCAACGACGTCGAGGTGGGCGAGACCAATCGCCGCGGCCACGCCACCCGCTTCGCCCAGGATGCTGCGAGGCGGGGTGTCGACGTGGTAATCGGCTTCGGCGGCGACGGAACCCTGAACGAGGTGGCCACCGGCGTCGCCGGCACCGACACGGCCCTCGGTGTGCTGCCCGGCGGCAGCACCAACGTGTTCGCCCGCACGTTGGGCATGCCGAACGACCCGGTGAAGGCCGTGCAGCAGTTGGCCGATGGCATCGCTTCGGGCACCTTCGAACCCATCGGCCTCGGCAAGGTGAACGGTCGACACTTCTGCTTCCACACCGGCGTGGGCTACGACGCCGCCGTGGTGCGCGAGGTCGAGCGACGGGCGTCGCTGAAGCGATGGCTGGGGCATCCGCTGTTCATCTACGCAGCGGTTCGCACATGGGCCGTCGGCTATGACCGAGGCGCTCCACACTTCTCGCTGCACAGCGACGGCCACCCCGACGTGCCCGGCTTCTTCACCGTGGTGCTGAACACCAACCCGTACACCTACCTCGGGAATCGGCCGCTCGACCTCTCGCCCGCGGCCACTCTCGATCGTGGTCTGGTGGCCATCACCTTCCGGTCGATGAAGATCTCGGCCATCCTCGGCGGCCTCGGTGGAGCCCTGCGTGGTGGTGGTGTGCAGCCGTCCGACACCCTCGACGTGCAGACCGACCTCGAGTCGCTCTCCATCGACCACACCGACCCGTTCCCCTACCAGCTCGACGGCGACTACCTCGGCGAGACCCGCCGACTCGAGTTCACCCACGTCCCCGACGCCGTCCGCCTCGTCCTCCCGAACTCAAGTTCCTCGGGACGGTCCTCCCGAACTTGAGTTCCTCAGGACGGCGAGGGCTTGGTCGGGCACGTTGGTGCAGATGCCATCGATGCCCCACTCGATGAGTTCGGCCATGCGTTCGGGGTCGTCGCACGTCCAGGTGTTCACCTGCACGCCCGCCGCGTGGCAGGCGTCGATGACCTCGCGGCTGAGCACCTTCACCCACGGGTGCAGTGCGACGTGGCCCCTCGCCGCCATGTCCTCGGCGACCCCCTCGGGCGGAATCGTGCACAGCCAGGCCGTGCGGATCTGCGGGGCCAGGGCTCGGCAGCGGTCGACGGTCTCGACCCGGAAGCACGAGATCAGCCACCGGTCGTCCTCACCCCTCGCCAACAGGTGGGCCACGGTCTCGTCGGCGATCGAGTCGCTGGCGTCGAAGTCGGGTTCCTCGGGGTCGTTCTTGATCTCGACGTTCACCCACATGCCCTCGCAGGCATCGAGCGCCGCACCCAGCGTGGGAACGCTCGACGGAAGATCGGCATGGGCGGTGGCGGCGATCAGGCGACCGTCGTGCAGGTGCGGATTGTGGTGCACCACCAGCACTCCATCCACCGTGCGGCGCACGTCGAGCTCGACCGCATGCGCTCCCATCTCGCCCGCCCGCCGGAAGGCAACCAGGGTGTTCTCCGGCTCAGCCCGGGATGCACCCCGGTGAGCCATCACTTGCACCGATGATTCGGCCCTGCTTCGCGTTTCCACCGATACCTCCCATCACCAACAACTATCACGCACACCGTTTCGGACTCTTGCCCCTCACCCGATTGTTACCTACCGTGCATGCGAACGTCGATTCACGTTCACTCGGACCACAGCGGAGTGTGTTGAAGTGAGCATCCCGGCATCGAGCCTCGCCCTCGGTAGCGCTGACTACACCTGGAAGAAGGACGCGATCTGCCGCGACACCGACCCCGACCTGTTCTTCCCGGTCGGCACCACGGGCTTCGCACTGGTGCAGATCGACCGGGCGAAGCAGGTCTGCGGTGAATGCCCCGTGAACGAGGACTGCCTGCAGTACGCCATCGAGACCAACCAGGACTCGGGGATCTGGGGCGGCACCAGCGAGGAAGAGCGTCGGCAGATCCGCCGCCGCATGGCCGGCCGGGCCACCAAGGCCGCGGCCGTCTGACGCAACGCCGACGGGTACTCGTCAGACGGGCACGCTGAGATCCACCACGGTGCCCGCGCCGCGGGGCAGCTCACCCAGGCCCGCCGCCGCGAAGTCCTCCGGCTCGCCCGGGCGCATCGCGATGGTGCCGTCGAGTTCGGTGGTCACGAGCGTTCGCACGATCGACAGGCCGAGGCCGGTGGCCTGATGCAGTTGGAAGGCCGGGTCGAGCGGCCGGCCGTCGTTGATGACCCGGATGTCGAGCCGCTCGCCGTCGTTGGCCAATACCACCACCACGTCGCCGCCGCTGCTGCCCTCGGGGAAGCCGTGGTCGACAGCGTTCTGCAGCAACTCCGTCAGCACCACCGACAGCGGCGTGGCCACGGTGCTGGGCAGGCGACCGCCATCGCCCTGCACGGTGAAACGCACCGGCCGGTCCACCGACTGCAGCCCCTCCTCGGCGAGGCGCAGCAGCGGCCGAACGATCTCGAGGAAGGCAACATCGTCGCCCGGCTCGCGAGACAGGGTTTCGTGCACGAGGGCGATCGTGCGGATGCGTCGCACACTCTCGGCAATGGCCGCCTTCGCCTCATCGGACGTCAGCCGCCGACCCTGAAGACGCAGCAGCGACGAGATGGTCTGCAGGTTGTTCTTCACCCGGTGGTGGATCTCACGGATGGTGGCATCCTTCGACAGCAGCAGTCGGTCACGCTTGCGAACCTCGGTGACATCGCGCACCAGCAGCACACCGCCGGTGACCTCGCCGTCGGCGAGGATCGGCATGCACCGGGCCAGCAGGGTGACGTCGGAGGTCTGGTCGAATTCCTCGATCACCGGCAGGCGGGTCTCGTACGCGCGACGCACCGGGCTGTCGTTGAAGCCCAACTCGGCCAGACGCATGCCCACCGCGTTCGCCCCGATGCCGACGCGATGCAGCGCCGACGTGGCGTTCGGCGAGGCGTAACCCACCCGAGCCTCGTGGTCGAGCACCATCACACCGTCACCCACGCGCGGCGCGGCGCTGCTGTCGGCCACCGGGCCGCTGAACGG
>JBJTXX010000425.1:0-9156 GCA_046082485.1 Actinomycetota bacterium | reverse complement strand
CTCCGCGATGGAGGGCACCAGCGGCCGCGAGACCGTGTGGGCGACCGCGCAGTACCTCAGTTACGCGAAGGCGGGTGAGGTGCTCGACGTCGACGTCACGTTGGCGGTCGCGGGGCACCAGATGACGCAGGCCCGGGCCGTGTGCCACGTGGGCAACCGCGAGATCCTCACCGTGAACGCGGCCCTGGGCTTCCGCCCGCTCGATCACTCCGGCCAGTTCCGCACGATGCCGCAGGTGCCACCGCCGCACGAATGCCCGGAACGGCCGTTCCGTCTCACCAAGGACGGCACCATCAACGACAAACTCGAGCAGCGCCTCGCCAAGGGCCGCCAGCACCACGAACTCGACGGTTCGCACGGCGACGGCCAGACACTGATGTGGGCCCGCATCCCCGACGTGATCGATGGGGTCGACGCCGCCGCACTTGCCGTGCTCGGCGACTTCGTGCCCATGGGCGTGGGCCAGACACTGGGTGTGCACGGCGGGGGCAACAGCCTCGACAACACGTTGCGCGTCGTGCACCTCGTGCCCACCGAGTGGGTGCTGCTCGACATCCGTGTGCACGCAGTGGAGCGCGGTTTCGGCCACGGGCTCGTGCACATGTACGCGCAGGACGGCACGCTGTTGGCCACCGCCAGCCAGAGTTGCATCGTTCGCTACTACGACGCTGATGGGCGGCGACAGCCGCCCCGGGAAGGAAACCGATGACCACCGACCTGCCGATCCGCCCTGGCATGACCGTGCCGCTGCCCGGTCCGCTGCACAGCCACCGCGAGAAACTGTCGGAACTCGCCGACATGGGCTACACCGACATCTGGTCGGCCGAGAGCGACGGGGCCGACGGCTTCACCCCGCTGGCACTCGCTGCCGCGTGGGAACCACGACTGCGTCTCGGCACGGCGATCATTCCCGCCTACACGCGCTCGCCGGCGTGCTTCGCGCAGAGCGTGGCCTCGATGGCCGACGCGGCGCCCGGGCGGTTCGCCATCGGCATCGGCAGCAGCAGCAACGTGATCGTCGAGCGGTGGAACGGTGTTCCGTTCGTGGAGCCCTACAAGAAGGTGCGCGATGTGGTGCGCTTCCTTCGCGACGCGTTGAGCGGCGAGAAGGTGGCCAAGCAGTACGACACGTTCGAGGTGAACGGTTTCCGCCTCGGTGTGCGCCCCGAGCAGCAGCCGCCGATCCTGGTGGCAGCGCTACGCGAGGGCATGCTGCGCCTCGCCGCCCGCGAGGGCGACGGCGCCATCATCAACTGGCTGTCGCCCACCGATGTGGCGAAGGTGGCTGCGGTGGTGCGCGATGCCTCGGGAGGCGTGCCGAAGGAGATCGTGTGCCGCATCTTCTGCTGCCCCAGTGAGAACGCGGAGGTGGTGCGGGCCGCTGCCAAGTTCGCGATTGCCGCGTACCTCAACGTGCCGGTCTACGCCGCCTTCCACGAGTGGTTGGGCAGGGGCGAGGAGTTGAGCCCGATGTGGGATGCATGGAAGGCGGGGGACCGCAAGGCCGCGCTCGCGGCGATTCCCGACTCGCTCGTCGATGAACTCGTCGTGCACGGATCGGCCGAGCAGTGCCGGGCGACGATCCAGCGCTACTTCGACAACGGGGTGACCACCTCGTCGCTGGCGATCCTGCCGCTGGACCCGGACCTGAAGCACTGTGAGGCCGTGCGCAGCCTGGCCCCGGGCAACGGCTGACGCTGGGAGCCGAGGCCGCTCAGGCTGCGTTCGCGGCGTCGTCGTGCTCGCCGCTGCGTGCGGCAGCGCGGGCGGCCATCTCTGCCCGGATCTGGGCGATGCGTGCCAGACCGAGCTGGCGGGTGTGCCGATCGAGCCGGAACTGCAGCGGCACGTCGGCGGGATCGATGAGGGTGAGTTGCTCGTTCGTGGGGTTCTCGCTCATGAGGTGATCATGACGAGGGGGTGTACGACGGTTGTTCAGACCGCCAGTACCAGCGCCACCGACGCGGCGAGCGAGAACACCCCGACGGCCACCGGCACGGCGGCGCCGACCCATCGCGGCACGGGCTTCCAGCCGGGTGCGAGCATGAACCAGCCGCAGATGGCACCACCCACGACACCGCCGAGGTGACCGCCCACCGAGATGCCGCTGATGGTGAAGGTGAGCACGAGGTTCAGCAGCAGGGTGGTGCCGATTCCGGTGCTGAAGACGTTCACGCCGCGTCGCCACAGACCGACGGCAGCGCCGGCCATCAGGCCGAACACGGCGCCGGAGGCCCCGCCGGTGATGCCTCCGCTGTCGATGAGCAGCACGCCGAGAGCACCCGACAGGAGGCATGCGGTGTACATCAGCCCGAGCCGGGCGCTGCCGAGGGCACGCTCGAGCAGGTTGCCCAGTTGCCACAGCAGCAGCATGTTCATCAGCAGGTGGAACACACCGAAGTGGATGAAGCCCGAGGTGACGAGGCGGTACCACTGGTGCGCGGGGATGACGGCGCCGTCGAGGCCGATGACCCGGCCGGCGAGGATGTCCTTGCTCAGGCCGAGGTTGGCGTGGCCCTGGGTCAGGCGGCCACTGAGGGCCCCCTGATACGCGACCCCCATCCACAGGAACACCGCGAGGTTCGCGGCGATCAGCGCGGTGGTGACCGGAGCCAGCACCTTCGACGAGGCGAACCGCACGCGAGTGGCCGCGTCGGGCCGGGATGCCCTCGCGCAGTCGAGACAGTGCGAGCCGACCGTGGCCTGCACGAGACATTCGCTGCATGCTGGCTTGCCGCAGCGGGTGCAGTGGCGGCCCGTCTCGCGATCGGCGTGCCGGTAGCACGTGGAGATGGTCGGCGGGGGCAGCGACACGACCGTCAGGCTACCGATGGTCGGTCAGAGGATCGCATCGAGCGCAAGGCCGATGCCGACCAGAGCGATGATCACCGCGTTGTGGCAGGTGTGCGCACGGGTGGATTCGAGCAGCGCGGCACGCGCCGAACCGGTGGATCTCCACGACCTCAGGTAGACGACCGTGAAGTACGCGCCGCCGAGGGCCAACGCCAGTGCGGCACCGATGGGGATGCCGATGAGCGCGTGCACCAGTCCGAACTGCAGGGCCTTGGCCGCCCGCCTCGGGTTCGACCAACGTTCGGCTCCCGACCGGAACATCCGTTCCTCGGCCTGGGCGAACAGCGGCAGTGCCGGCAGCAGCAGGCACACGAACACCAGCGGCACCAGCCACTCCAGCACGGTGCCGGCGGTGGCCTGCGACGTGCCGAACACCGGGTTGCCGTCGCCACCCAGCCACGTCCACCAACCCCAGTCCAGCCCCGGCACACGCATCAGTGCCGTGGCGACCACGATCATGGCGGCGAGCACGAACGGCACGGGCCACACGTGACGCAGTCGCACACCGCGCACGATCTCGGCCACGGCGCGGCGACCGCGGGCACTGCGGGCGGCGCGCAGACCACCGACCAGTCGCACGCCCACGAACGCCAGAACGGCCAGGGTGACCAACCCGTCGAGGGAGGGCACGGTCAGGGGCGCACGCGGCTGGCGAACAGGTCGGCCGCCGTGGGCTCGCCCAGGAGGTGCCCCTGCACCAGGTCGCAGCCCATCACCCGCAGCCGGCGCAGTTGCTCCGCAGAGGTGACCCACTCGGCCACCACCTGCATGTCGAGCGCATGGGCCATCTGGATGATCGAGCGCACGATCGGGTCGTCGTCGCCGCTGGCACCCAGCATGCGGGCCACCGAACCGTCGAGCTTCAGCACGTCGGCCTCGCAGGTGCGCAGTGCCGTGAGTGACGACACGCCGGTGCCGAAGCTGTCGAGGGCGAGCTGCACCCCGAAGCGACGCAGGGCCTGCAGCGAGCGCAGGGTGCCCGGCTGCTCGTCGACGAGGGTGCTCTCGTCGAAGTCGAGGGTCAACTGCTGCGGGCTCAACTCCAGCCGCCGGACGGTGGCCAGCGCCCGCTCGACGAAGGTGCCTTCGGCGAGCTGGCGGGCCGAGACGTTCACGTGCACGCTGAACGTGCGGTCGACGAGCTCGGCGTCGAGCCAGGCGCGGGCATCGGTGCAGGCCTGGGTGGTGACCCAGTCACCGATGGGCACGATGACACCGCTCTCTTCCGCGAGGTGCAGGAAGTGGGCCGGCAGCAGGGTGCCGCGCTCGGGGTGGTCCCAGCGCAGCAGCGCCTCGGCGCCGACGACGCGGCTGCTGTGGGTGGAGATGATCGGCTGGTAGGCGAGCCGCAACTGCCCGGCGGCGAGGGCCTGTTCGAGATCCCCGGCAAGTTGCTTGTGCACCCGGGATTCGGCGCGCATCTCGTCGGTGTAGACCTCGCTGCGGCTGCGCCCGCGGCGCTTCGCTTGGTACATCGCGATGTCGGCGTTGCGCAGCAGGTCGATCGCTGCCTCGGAGGGGCTCATTTCGTCGATGTCGGCGGCGGCGCTGACCGCGACGCCGATGCTGATCGACAGGTCGACCTCGACGCCGTTGAGCATGATGCGGCCGGTGAGTGCGTGGCGGATGCGCTCGGCGAGGTCGAGCGCCGAGTGCTGGTCGATGTTGCCACCGCACAGCACGACGAACTCGTCGCCGCCGATGCGCGCCACCATGTCGGAAGGCCGTGTGGCACCTGCGATACGCGTGGCCACCTGCATCAGCAGTGCATCGCCGACCTCGTGGCCGACGGTGTCGTTGACCTCCTTCAGGCGGTCGACGTCCATGAAGAGCATCGCCGCGTGATTGCGGGTGCCGCGGATGCCGTCGATGGCCTCGGCAGCGGTTCGCAGCAGCATCAGGCGGTTGGGAAGACCCGTGAGCGCGTCGTGGTTGGCCTGACGGACCAGCTCGCTCTGCAGGTGCTTGGTGGCCGTGATGTCGCGGGCGATGCCGCCCCAGTACTCCACCAGACCCTCGGCGTTCCGGTACATGACGAGGTCGACGTCGAGCGTGCGCCGGAATCCGTCGTGGCTGCGGAAGCCGACCTCACCCGACCACGTGGTGGTTGCCGAGGCGTTCACCACATCGCGCGGCACCTGGTCGCGGATGGCCTGCAGCAACCCCCGCGCCGAAGGGTCGCGGATCATGTCGACCTGTTCCTCCACACCGAACAGGGCGAGCGCAGCAGGGTTCGTGTAGATCGGCCCACCGTTGCGGTCGAGGATGATGACCGCATCGGAGGTCGAACGCACGACCCCCTCGAGTCGGTCGAGCAGCACCTGCTGGGCGGTCTGCTCCGTGTGATCGAGTGCGGTTCCGGCGTATCCCTGCGGCTGGCCGCTCGCATCGAGGACCGGTGATGCGTCGACGCGCACCCAACTCATCCGGCCCTCGCCGTGCCACACGCGGAAGTCGGTGCGGATGTCGCCGCCTGCGTCCACGCCGCGTCGCCATGCGAGTTCGGCACTGGCGCGGTCGCCCGGGTGGGCGTTCGCCCACGGGGGCAACCCGATCAACGACTTCATCGATCCCTGCACGAGCGCGGCAAAGGCCGCGTTGGCCGAGGCGACTCGGCCTTCGCGGTCGGCCCTGAACAGGCCTACCGGCAACGTGAGGAGGTTCTCGTCGATGGCGGGTTCCTTCGGTGGTCGGACTTCGAGAGAGGGACAGGTTGTGTATGGGTGTTCGTCAAGGCCGACTGAAGATGCCGGTCACTTCTGCCGAACCGATTTCTGCGTCGATGATGTCGGGGCTCACGTCTGCGGCCGGGTCGCCGTCGGTCAGACCGACGGATGTACCGAGGAAGTGAACCTGCAGTACATATTGATGTGCACTGCCTGCTGGGGGACATGGGCCGAAATACCCAATCTGGCCTGCGGAGTTCATCGCCTGCTGGGCGCCGACGGGCACGACGTCCTCGCTCAGGCCGATCACGTCGGGGGTGATGCCGGTGATCACCCAGTGCACGAAGTCGGGGGTGTCACGGTCGGTGAGGGTCACCGCGATCTCCACGGTGCCCTCCGGCGGTTGGCTCCATGCCAGCGGGGGAGTGTGGTTGCCGCCGTCACAGGTGTAGCGGACGTCGATCGGGTCACCGTCGGCCCAGGGAGCGGTGACGGTGTACTCGGGCTCGAGCGGGGCGACGGCGTCGGTGGTGGCAGGGGCAGCGGTCGTGCTGGCGGTCTCGAGCGAGCCGTCGTCGACCACGACCGGCACGGTGGAGGCGGCCGTGGTGCTGATCGACTGCGTCTGGTCGGGGCCGGGTTCGCGCAGTGTTCGACCATCGGAGCGGCACCCGGCGCCGACCATCACGGCCACCAGCGAGAGGATGAGCAGCAGGATCCGTCGCACGAGGGCCAGCCTACGCGGGGTTCGGTGTGGATAGCGTGCACGGCGTGGCCACGCCGCTCTGCCTGCTCACCCTGCACGCACACCCCGACGACGAGGCGTCGAAGGGCGCACCCACGCTGGCCAAGTACAAGGCCGAAGGCGTGCGCACCGTGCTGGTCTGCTGCACCGGTGGTGAGGAGGGGGACCTGCAGAACCCGTCGCTGCGCGAGCCGGGCCAGCCGTTCCATGGCCTGACGCCCGAACAGGAGAAGGCGCTGCTCGCCGAGGTCCGCCCCGGCGAGTTGGCCCGGTCAGCCGAGATCATCGGGTTCGACGTGGTCGAGATGTTGGGCTACCGCGACTCGGGAATGGTCGACACACCGCCGAACCAGCACCCTGACTGCTTCCACGTGGCGCCGCTCGACGAGGCCGTGGGCCGACTGGTGGCCATCATCCGCCGAGAGCGCCCGCAGGTGATCCTCACCTACGGTGACGACCAGCGCGGTTACCCGCACCCCGACCACATCAAGGTGCACGAGATCTCGGTGCCGGCCTTCGAGCGTGCGGGCGACCCGGCGTGGTACCCCGAGGCCGGTGAGCCGTGGCAGCCGTCGAAGCTGTACTACACGGTCTGGTCGAAGGCCCGCCTGATGGCGGTCCACGAGGGCATGATCCGCCACCGTGGCGAGTCGCCCTACGACCAGGACTGGCTCGACCGCCCCGGGCAGGACCATCGCATCACCACCAAGGTGCACGTCGGCGACCACCTCTCGGCCCGCAGTGGCGCGCTGCGCGCCCACGCCACGCAGGTCGACCCGTCGGAGCCATGGTGGTTCGGCCTCACCGACGACCAGTTGGCCGAGGTCTACCCGTGGGAGGACTGGATCCTCGCCCGGTCACTGGTCGGCCGGCCGGCCGAGGGCGAGCACGAATCCGACCTGTTCAGTGGCGTCCGCCACTCCGCGGAGGTGCCGTCGTGAGTGCTGGCATCCAGTACCGGGTCGCGTTCGGCAAGAACGACGAGGCCGTCGAGGGGGCCGACGACGCAGCGGTGGTGGTGTCGATCGCCGCGGCCGATGCGGGGCTCGACCCCACGGTGGCGTTCATGCTCGGCAAGTTGAAGAACACGGGGCCGACGGGTCCGCTCTTCGCTGCGCTCGCCGACGGTTCGGCGGCCGCCGCCATCAGCCGGCTCGCATCGCGTCCCTGAGCGCCCGGTACCCGATCGGCACGGCGCCGCAGTCGACGAGCAGTGCCCGCAGGGTGGTGTCGGCGGTGACGAGGGCGTGGTCGTCGATCCAGAGCGGCGCAGCATCGGTGATCGCACGGATCTCGGGCGTGTCGATGACGGGCTGCACGTGGATCTCGGTGACGCCGGGGCGCAGCGAGCGAATGGCGTCGTAGACGCGCTCGCGGCTGCCGGCCCGCCAGTCGTGGTCGAAGTGGTCGGGGAACACCACGCCTTCCTCCTCGGCCAGTCGGCGGAAGGGGAACCCGGCCTGCTCGGCCGAGATGGTGGACGGCAGGCGGATGGGCAGGCGGAACTCGACCGCCAGCTCGAGGTAGACGTCGAAGAACTCGGGGCGCAGCGTGATGGCGGACAGGTGTGGTGCGAGGTGGGTGACGTCGATGCCCCAGGCGGCGGCCCGTTCGATCTGGGCGCGGCACTCGCGCAGCACCTCGGCGGGGTCGGCGTGGGCCCAGAGGTCGGCGAGGTCGCGTGGGAAGCCTCCCTCGCCCGACTGCAGCGACGGTGCGTGGGTGATGGGGCCGAACCGGTAGGTCTCGTACTCGCAGTTCAGCGTGAGGTGCACGCCGATGTCGTCGGTGGGTTCGGCCATCAGCGCCGCGTGGCGGGCCCATGGGGCCGGCACCATCAGACTGGTGCAGGTGGCGACGCCGTGGCGGATGGCGTCGAACACGCCCTCGTTGGCGGCGTGCGATCCGCCGAGGTCGTCGCAGGAGATGATCACCAGGCGGGTGTCGGCGGGGTGCCCCAGTCGTTCGGCCAGTGTGGTCACGGCGCGAACGCTATCCGGTGCAGCCACTCCACAGGCCCAGGTTCTGCCGCTCGGCGTTGCGGGCGGCCTTCACGAACTCGTCGACGTGCGCCACGTTGGGCGGGATCGTCAGCAGCCGCGCGTAGCCGTCCGCGATGATCTCGAGGTTCACGAACATGCCGTCCTTCACCCGATAGACGTAGGCGAGCAGTCGTCCGTACTTGTCGCGGGCCTCCACGTCGCGCACGAGCAGCAATGGCGTGCCGACCGGCAACAGTCCCTTCGTGAACTCGGAGGCCTCGGGCCCGAAGCACTCCACCGGGGTGTCGGGCTTCTTGGTCTCGGGTGTGTCGATGCCGATCAGGCGCACCCGTTCGGTGCGGCCGTCGATGGACACGGTGATGGTGTCACCGTCCACCACCGTGCGCAGTTCGGCGTTCGGCTGCAGCGAGCCGGGCGACGCGTCCTGCCTGCCGGAGTCGCACGCCGACAGGGCGACGAGCATCAGTAGCAGGAGGGCGCGGCGCACCGGCCCGTTCTATCGTCCCGACGGGCGTCAGAGGCGTTCGATGATGGTGCCGGTGCCGAGACCGCCACCGCAGCACATGCTGATGAGGCCGTAGCGGCCGCCGGTGCGCTCGAGTTCGTACAGCGCCTTGGTGACGAGGAAGCCGCCAGTGCCGCCCAGCGGGTGGCCGAGGGCGATGGCGCCGCCGTTCGGGTTCACCTTCGCGGGGTCGGCGCCCACTTCCTTCTGCCAGGCCAACACCACCGAGGCGAAGGCCTCGTTGATCTCGAACACGTCGATGTCGTCGATCGGCAGGCCGGTGCGGGCCAGCAGGCGCTGGGTGGCGTCGATGGGGCCGGTGAGCATGAGGATGGGGTCGACACCCACGTTGCGGGTGTCAACGACGCGGGCGCGGGGCTTCAG
>JBJTXX010000424.1:0-829 GCA_046082485.1 Actinomycetota bacterium | reverse complement strand
GCATGCGACGACGCCGGTCGGGTGCTGAACCCGATGCTGCTCGAGGGCCAGATCCACGGTGGTGTGGCTCAGGGCACGGCACAGGCGCTGATGGAGGAAGTGCGCTACGACGAGGACGGCAACCCGATCACGTCGAACCTCGCCGACTACGCCTTCATCTCGGCCGCCGAACTGCCGAACGTGGAGGTCGTGCACATGGAGACCCCGACGTTCCACAACCCGCTCGGCGCCAAGGGCATCGGCGAGAGCGGCACCATCGGCAGCACCCCGGCCGTGCAATCCGCGGTCATCGATGCGGTCAGCCACCTCGGTGTGACCCACATCGACATGCCCTGCACACCCCAGCGGGTGTGGCGGGCGATCGCTGCCGCCGCCCACTGAACGACTTCGGCGAACGTTTACGAATCGTTCGCCGAATGGCTGATCGACGAACGATTCGTTCGCGATAGCCTCGCGACATGATCGACCGAGTACGACTCGCGGAGTTGCGAGCCCGCGAGGAACAACGCTTCACCGACCTCCATCCGGTGTCGGCCGGAATGGGCTCGATCACTCGAGGCCATCTGCTCGGCGGGGTGCCGATGGCGTGGATGACCCGCTGGCCCGGCTCGTTCCCGCTCTTCTTCGACCGCGCCGAGGGGGCCCGCTTCACCGACGTCGACGGCCATGAGTACGTCGACTTCTGCCTGGGCGACACGGGCGCCATGGCCGGTCATGCGCTCGACGCCGTGGCCGACGCCCTCGCCGCGCAGGCGCGCCGCGGCATCACCACCATGCTGCCCAACGACGACGCCCCGTGGGTGGCGGCCGAACTGGCTCGGCGTTTCGG
>JBJTXX010000423.1:0-9264 GCA_046082485.1 Actinomycetota bacterium | reverse complement strand
TGTTCGTCGGCGACGGCTCGTACCTGATGATGAACAGCGACCTGTACTCGTCGGTGCTGAGCGGCCACAAACTGATTGTCATCGTGTGCGACAACGGAGGCTTCGCGGTGATCAATCGCCTCCAGGTGAACCAGGGCGGTGTGCCGTTCAACAACCAGATCGCCGACACACGCCACGAGAACCTCGTGTACGTCGACTTCGCCGCACACGCCGCCTCGATGGGCTGCATCAGCGAGACGGTCGGTTCTGTGGGCGAGCTCGAGGCAGCGCTGCAGCGGGCGAGGGCCAACGACCGCACCACCGTCATCGCCCTGCGCACCGAGCCCAACGTGTGGACCGAGGGCGGCTGTTTCTGGGAGGTCGGTGTGCCCGAGGTGAGCAATCGTCCCGAGGTGCTGACGGCGCACGCCGCGATGCAGGCGGGCAAGCAACAGCAGAGGATCGGGCGATGAGCGAACTGCAGGGCATGGTCGTGGTGGTCAACGGCGGCACACACGGGCTGGGCGAGGCCACGGCTCGCGCCGCGGCGGCGAAGGGTGCCGCCGGTCTGGTGCTCGCCGGCCGCAGTGAGGCCAAGGGTGCCGCGCTGGCAGCGGAACTCACCGAGGCCGGCACCCCCGCCGTCTACGTGCACGCCGACATGGTCGACCCGGCGGCGCCCGCTGCGGTGATCGCCGCAGCCGATGAGCGGTTCGGCGTGGTGCACGGCCTCGTGAACGTCGCAGCCAGCACGGGTCGCGACAACGTGTGGACTGCCGACGTCGAGGCCTGGGACGCGATGCAGGCGGTGAACAGTCGCGCCCCGTTCTTCCTCATCCAGGAGGCCGCGAAGGTGATGCGCCGTGAGGGTGTGCAGGGCTCCATCGTGAACATCGGCTCGGTCAGCGGTCACGGTGGTCAGCCGTTCATCCTTTCGTACTGCGTCTCGAAGGGCGCGATGACGGTGATGACGAAGAACGTCGCGTACTCGCTGATGCGCCACGGCATCCGGGTCAATCAGGTGAACCCCGGCTGGATGGACACCGAGGCCGAGGACGCCGTGCAGCGTCGCTACCACGGCGCAACCGACGGCTGGCTCGAAGCCGCCGAGGCCGGTCAGCCCATGGGTCGGCTCATCAAGCCGCCCGAGGTGGCCGAGGTGATCACCTATCTGCTGTCGCCGCGCAGCGGGATGATGACCGGCAACATCATCGACTACGACCAATCCGTCCAGGGCGCCGGTGACGCCCCCAAACCATCATCCCAGGAGACCCCCCGATGACCATTCGTATCGCAGTGCTCGGTGTCGGCCGCATCGGCCGCATGCACGCCCAGCTCATCGCCCGGCAGGTGCCCGGTGCGGCCCTTGCGATGGTGCAGGACGTCAACGGTGACGCTGCGGCTGCCGTGGGTGCGGAACTGCAGGTGCCGCACACCACCGAGAGCGCCGACGTGTTCGCCAACCCCGATGTCGACGCCGTGGCCATCTGCAGCAGCACCGACACCCACGTGCCGTTGCTGATCGCTGCGGCGCAGTCCGGCAAGGCGATCTTCTGCGAGAAGCCGGTGTCGCTCGACCTGGCCAAGGTCGACGAGGCACTCGCGGTGGTGAAGGCCAGCGGTGTGCCCATCCAGATCGGCTTCAACCGGCGGTTCGACCCCGCACACAGGTCGGTCCGCGATGCGGTGGCCTCGGGTGCCGTGGGCGACCTGCACATGCTGCGCATCACCTCCCGCGACCCTGCGCCGCCGCCCATCGCCTACGTGAAGGTCAGCGGTGGTCTGTTCCTCGACATGATGATCCACGACTTCGACATGGCCCGCTACGTGACGGGCAGCGAGGTGGTTGAGGTGTTCGCCCGAGCCGCGGTGCGTGTCGACCCGGCCATCGGGGAGGCCGGCGACGTCGACACCGCGGTGGTGCTGCTGACCCACGAGAACGGCTGCATCACCACGATCGACAACAGCCGGCAGGCGGTCTACGGCTACGACCAGCGCGTCGAGGCGTTCGGCTCGGGCGGCCTTGCGGCCAGCGAGAACCCCAGCACGCACACCGGCATCCGCCGTTCGGCCGAGGGCACCTTCGGCACCACCATCCCGTACTTCTTCCTCGACCGCTACATCCCCAGCTACGTCGACGAGTGGAAGGCGTTCGTCGAGTACGTCACCACCGGTGGGCCGTCGCCGGTCGATGCCGATGCGGGGCGAGCACCGCTCGTCATCGGTCTCGCCGCCGGCCTGAGTGCGCGCGAGGGGCGTGCGGTGCGCTGCTCGGAGATCGGCTGACGCCGATGACCGTGTACACCGCGGCGGAGTGTCGGCTCGACGACCTGGTCGCGGTGATGGCGGCCGTGCCCCAGCCGTCGCAGTACCCCCACGCGTCGGGTATGGACTCGGGCGCAGTGGTGTTCGACTGGCCGACGATGGAGACAGCGATCGGGGATCCGGTGCACCGGCGCGAAGTGCTGGCGGAACTGGCGCACGCGCTCGGGGTAGAGGGCACCGGAGTCGTGGTGCTGCGTCAGGCGGTGCGCCTCGATGCGGTCGATGTGGTCTCCGAGGCCTTCCGGGCGATGATCGCCGAGCAACACGCAAGTGGGGCGGTGGCAGGCGACCACTTCGCGAAACCCGGTGCCAACGACCGCGTGTGGAACGCACTCGAGAAGCTTGCGGTGGCCGAACCGGAGGCGTTCGCCGACTACTACGCCAGCACGGCGCTCGCCCTGGTGTCACGGGCCTGGCTGGGCCCGTGGTTCCAGATGACCTCGCAGGTCAACGTCGTCAACCCGGGTGGTCAGGCACAGTCACCGCACCGCGACTACCACCTCGGGTTCCTCTCGGATTCGCAGGCCGAGCAGTTCCCTGCGCATGTGCACCACCTGTCGCCGGCGCTCACGCTGCAGGGTGCGGTGGCGCACTGCGACATGCCGGTCGAGACCGGCCCGACCCTGTACCTGCCACGATCCCACCGCTATGCCCTCGGCTACCTCGCGTGGCGTCGGCCGGAGTTCATCGAGTACTTCGACGAGCACCACGTGCAGTTGCCGTTGCGCAAGGGCGACGCGGTGTTCTTCAATCCGGCGCTGTTCCACGCCGCCGGCACGAACCGGACCACCGACGTGCGTCGCATGGCGAACCTGTTGCAGGTGTCGTCGGCGATGGGCAGGGCGATGGAGACGGTCGACCGCGAACGGATGAGCCGGGCGCTGTACCCGGTGCTGTTGCGGCGGGTGCTGTCCGGCGGAGTCGACGAATCCGTGCGCAACGTCGTGGCAGCGAGCGCGGAGGCCTACGCCTTTCCCACGAACCTCGACCGCGACCCGCCGATCGATGGTCTGGCACCCGCCACGCAGGCCGACCTCGTGCTCGGGTCGCTCGCCGAGCGACTCGATGCGGCGACGTTCGATGCCCGTCTGGCGGCTCATTCCCGCCGCCGCCTCACCCACGACTGACCCGCCCCCGGCTGCCCGGCCCGGCTGCCCCGGCCCGGCTGCCCCGGCCCGGCTGCCCGCGCCCGGCATCTGTGTCACCGCACAGAGCGACACAACGTCTGTGCTGTGACACAGATCGGGGAGGAGGTCAGTGGTGGGCGGTGAAGTTGGCCCGGGCGGCGTGGACCTCGCTCCATGCGGCGTCGCGTCCGGCGAGCCCCGCGGTGTAGGTCTCCTTGCCCGGCTCGAGCGCCTTGTAGACCTCGAAGAAGTGCTGGATCTCGTTCACCAGTTGCGGGGTGAGGTCAGCGAGGTCGCGGACGTGCTCCCAGCGCGGCTCGTTCGGCGGGACGCAGATCAACTTGGCGTCCTCGCCGGCCTCGTCGCGCATGTAGAGCACGCCCACCGGTCGGGCCTGCACCCACACACCGGGGTAGACCGGGTCCTCCAGCAGCACCAGCGCGTCGAGCGGGTCGCCGTCACCACCGAGGGTGTCGGGGATGAAGCCGTAGTCGGCGGGGTACGTGGTGGCCGTGAACAGGCGGCGATCGAGGAAGACCCGCCCGGTGTCGTGGTCGATCTCGTACTTGTTGCGGCTGCCGCGGGGGATCTCGATGACGACATGGATGCAGTCGTCGGGCAATTGCTTGGCCATCGGATGATGCTCCCACATCGACACCCTGCCGCGCACGGGGGTAGAACCGGTCCGTGCAGCCCGAGCCGATCACCCCGTTGGCGCCCCGCGCTGCCGGTCGCACGGTGTTCACCCAGCAGTGGCTGCGGATCTGTTTCGTGCACTGGGCGGTCGACCCGGGGGTGGTGGCCCCATTGATGCCAGAGGGTGTCGTGCCCGACACCTTCGACGGAGCCACGTATGTGGGGTTGATCCCGTTCCACATGCGTCGCATCGGCCTGCTCGGTGGTCCACCGGTGCCGTGGTTCGGCTCGTTCCTCGAGACCAACGTGCGTCTCTACGGCGTCGACGAACAGGGCCGTCGCGGCGTGGTGTTCCGGTCACTGGAGGCGGAACGTCTCGCCACGGTCGCCGTCACCAGGCTGACCGTGGGCCTGCCCTACACCTGGGCGCGAATGCGTCTGACTCAGCACGACGACGTGCTGGAGTACACCTCGGTGCGTCGTTGGCCGTCACCGCACGGCGCGGCGTCGACGATGCGCGTGAGGGTCGGTGAGTCGATCGAACCGGGGCCGCTCGAGCAGTTCCTGACGGCCCGCTGGGGGTTGTTCTTGCCCGATCGGCGCGGTCGCACCCGTTACTGGCCCAACGAGCACCCCTCATGGCCGTTGCGGTCGGCCACGCTCGAGTACCTCTCGGACGATCTCGTCGCGGCCGCAGGACTGCCCGGTGTCGTCGATCGGGCCCCCGACAGCGTGCTGTGGTCCGAGGGAGTGGCCACCCGCTTCGGTCCGCGCGGGCGCGCCGTTCACACAGCGGTCACGAAATCGTGACCGACGCGCAGGCGGGCCCCCGTTAGCGTCCCGCCGATGCAGAACTTCGTCGTACGGGTCTGGCTGCCCGACCGCCCCGGTGCCCTTGGGCAGGTGGCGAGCCGGGTCGGTGCCGTGCACGGCGACGTGGTGGGCATCGAGATCCTCGAACGGGGCGGTGGCAGCGCCATCGACGAGATCACCGTGTCGTTGCCCGATGCCTCGCTCGTGGACCTCATGGTCAGCGAGATCCGCCAGGTCGATGGTGTTGCCGTCGAGGACGTGCGGCCGGTGGCGGCCGACCGGCCTGAGGGAGCGATGGCGGCGCTCGCCGCCGCCGAGGCCATCGTCGCAGCGGCGCCGTCGCAGCGACTGCAGGTCGCAGCCTGCGCCCTGCGCACCCTGCTGGACGCCGACTGGGCCGCCGTGCTGGCAGTGCCTGAAGGTGAGCGTCTCGGACAGTGCGGCGAGCCGGTGGCGACGGAGTGGTTGACAGCGTTCCTGAACGGCAGCGAACACCTTCCCGCCGATGGCCACGCCGGCCCCGCTGACCTCGTGTGGGCGCGCCTTCCACAGCACTCCGCGGCGCTCGCATGTGGCCGGGCGGACCGCGTCTTCCACGAACGGGAGCGCAACGAGGTGAGGGCGCTGGCGCGAATCCTCGATGCTCTCGAGGGAGGCCCGGCGTAGGCTGACCCTCCTGTGAAGCCGATCGCCAAGTCCGCCAAGCTCGCCAACGTCTGTTACGACATCCGGGGCCCCGTCCTCGACCGAGCACGCGAGATGGAGGAAGAGGGCCAGAAGATCATCAAGCTGAACATCGGCAACCTCGCCGTGTTCGGCCTCGAACCGCCCGACGAGATCGTGCAGGACATGATCCGCAACCTGGCCGCCTCGGCCGGTTACACCGACAGCAAGGGCCTCTTCGCCCCTCGGAAGTCGGTGGTGCACTACACCCAGCAGAAGCGCATCGCCGGGGTGTCGGTCGACGATGTCTACCTCGGCAACGGGGCGAGCGAACTCATCACCATGAGCCTCAACGCTCTGCTCGACGACGGCGACGAGGTGCTGGTACCCGCACCCGACTATCCGCTCTGGACGGCCTCGGTGTCGCTGAGCGGCGGTCGGCCGGTGCACTACCTGTGCGACGAACAGTCCGACTGGTTCCCCGACCTCGACGACATCCGCTCGAAGGTCACGCCCCGCACGAGGGCGATCGTGGTGATCAACCCGAACAACCCGACCGGTGCGCTCTACCCGGTGGAGGTGCTCGAGCAGATCGTGCAGATCGCCCGCGAGCACCAGCTCATCATCATGGCCGACGAGATCTACGACAAGACGCTGTACGACGGCAACACCCACACCAGTATCGCCTCGCTGGCCCCCGACGTGTTGTGCGTGACCTTCAACGGGCTCTCGAAGAACTACCGCTCGTGCGGCTACCGGGCGGGGTGGATGGTGGTGTCGGGCGAGAAGCGTTACGCCCGCGATTACATCGAGGGCCTCGACATGCTGGCCTCCATGCGGCTGTGCTCGAACACACCGGGCCAACTGGCGATCCAGACGGCGCTCGGCGGCTATCAGAGCATCGACGACCTCGTGGCGCCCACCGGCCGCCTGTGCCGCCAGCGCGACATCGCCCACTCGATGCTGACGCAGATCCCCGGCGTGACCTGCGTGAAGCCGAAGGCCGCGCTCTACATGTTCCCGCGGCTGGACCCGAAGGTGTACCCGATCACCGACGACCAGCAGTTCGCCTACGAGTTGCTGGCGGAGGAGAAGCTGCTCATCGTGCAGGGCACCGGATTCAACTGGCCGTCACCCGACCACTTCCGGCTGGTGTTCCTTCCGAACGCGGACGACCTCTCCGAGGCGCTGCACCGCATCGAGCGGTTCCTCGGCAACTACCGCCGCCGGGTGGCCTGACGTCGTCAGAGATACCCCATCTGGCGGGCCTCGTGGCGCAGCGCGTCGCGGTGATCGGGGTGGGCGATGTCGATGAGCGCCCGCGTGCGTTCACGGATGGTGCGCGACCTCAGTTCGGCGACGCCGAACTCGGTCACCACCTTGTCGACCGTGTTCTTCGAATTGGTCACGACCTCGCCCTGGCCGAGACGGGGCACGATGCGGCTCACGGCACCCTGTGACGCAGTGCTGTGCAGCACGATGAAGCCCTGCCCGCCCTCGCTGTACATCGCGCCCCTGGCGAAGTCGACCTGTCCACCGGAGGACGAGTAGTAGCGGCCGCCGAGCGTCTCCGAGGCGCACTGCCCGAGGAAGTCGACCGACAGCGTCGCGTTGATCGAGACGAAGTGACGCTCGCGGCTGAGCAGTCGCGGGTCGTTCACGTAGCGGGCGCTCCACAGCTCGATCGCCGTGTTCTCGTGCAGGAAGTCGTACAGCCGTTGTGTGCCGAGGGCGAACGTGCCCACGACCTTGGTGCGGTTGTGCAGTTTGCGCACGCCGTTGACGGCGCCGGTCTCCACCAGGTCGACGAGGCCGTCGCTCAGCAGTTCGGTGTGCACGCCGAGGTCGCGGTGGTGGCGCAGGGCCGACATGATCGCGTTGGGGATGGCGCCGATGCCGGTCTGCAGACAGGCGCCGTCGGGAATCCTGTCGGCCACCAGTGAGGCGATCGTGTGGTCGTGCTGCACCATCTCGGGCGGGTGCACCTCCACCAGGGGGCGGTCGTTCCGGTACCAGCCCTCGACCTGGCTGATGTGGATCTGGTTGCGCCCGAAGGTGCGGGGCATGTGCTCGTTGACCTCGAGGAAGAACCGCGCCCGCCCGATGAAACTGCTGGTGTAGTCGGCGCTGACGCCGAGGCTGAAGTAGCCGTGCTGATCGGGCAGCGAGGCCGCGGCCAGCACCAACGGATCGTTGGCGCGGTGGCTGATGTGCTCGTAGACCTCGCTGAAGTGGTTGGGGACGAGGTCGACGGTGCCTGCCTGGAAGCACGGTCGGGTGACGTGCGAGAGGAAGTACGAGACATGCCGCAGGCGATCGCCGAACTCGGCGTGCAGGTATCGCCGGTCGCGCAGTGCATGCATCTGGTGCACCGTGACATGGTCGAAGTCGCCGCGTTCCGCACCGAGTTCGAGCGCGTCGAGCAGCGCGACGGGCTCGCCGTTCGCGAGCGGCACCACCACGTGGCCTCCGCTGCGCACGCGGTCGAGCACCGCCTCGGCCGAGGCGGCAGGCTCGCGCCGCGTGTGCTGGTTCAACGGTCGGCCCACTCTCGCGAGCGTTCGACGGCGCGGAGCCACGCCTGGTGACCGAGGTCGGCGAGCGTGCGGTCGGTTTGGGGTTCGAACACGGCATCGACCTGCCACTCGTCGCGGATGGCGTCGAGCGATGGCCACACCCCCTCGGCAAGACCGGCGAGGTACGCCGCGCCGAGCGCGGTGGTCTCCTGGTCCTTCGGGCGCAGGACGGTGACGCCGAGTTGGTCGGCCTGGAAATGCAGCATCTCGTCCATCACCGATGCTCCACCGTCGACTCGCAGGTCGCGCACCGCGACGCCGGCTGCCGACGTCATTGCATCGACGGCATCGCGGGTCTGGTACGCCATGGCCTCCACCACCGCCCTCGCGAGATGAGCGCGGGTCGTGCCACGGGTGATGCCCACGATTGTGCCGCGGGCGAAGGGGTCCCACCACGGGCTGCCGAGACCGGCGAATGCGGGCACTACGAACACGCCTCCGGTGTCGGTCACCGAGGTGGCGAGTGGGCCGATCTCGGCTGCCGACGAGATCACGCCGAGGCCGTCGCGAAGCCACTGCACGGCGGCTCCGGTGACGAAGATGGCGCCCTCGAGCGCGTATGCCACCGTGCCGTCCGCCAGTGTCCACGCCACCGTGGTGAGCATTCCCTCGGCCGGTGGCGGGCACTGCGACCCCACGTTCATCAGCACGAAGCTGCCGGTGCCGTAGGTGTTCTTCGCGGAGCCCGGCGTCCAGCAGGCCTGTCCGAACAGGGCTGCCTGCTGGTCGCCGGCGATGCCCGACACGGGAATGCCGGCCGGTATGCCGCAACGGTCGGAGGTCAGGCCGAAGCGTCCGCTCGACGGCTTCACCTCGGGCAGTGCCGAGAGAGGCACGCCGAACAGGTCGCACAGTTCGGGGCTCCACTGCATGGCCGAGATGTCGAACAGCATCGTGCGGCTGGCATTGCTGGGGTCGGTGGCCAGCACCTCGCCGCCGGTGAGGTTCCACACCAGCCACGCGTCGATGGTGCCGATGGCGAGATCGTCGCGGGGGATGTCGCGGTGCTGCAGCAGCCACTCGGCCTTCGAGCCGCTGAAGTACGGGTCGAGCACCAAACCCGTCAGTTCGCGAACCCGCGGCAGGTGCCCGTCTGCCGCCAGTTGCTCGCAGCGGGCCGCGGTACGGCGGTCCTGCCACACGAT
>JBJTXX010000422.1:0-1639 GCA_046082485.1 Actinomycetota bacterium | reverse complement strand
ACGCGCTCGACGGAACTGTGCGAGATGTCGCGCTCGTGCCACAGCGCCACGTCCTGCAGCCCCGCCTGCAGGTTGCCGCGCAGCACCCGGCTGAGCCCGCTGATCGTCTCCGCGCTGATCGGGTTGCGCTTGTGAGGCATGGCGCTCGAGCCCTTCTGGCCCGCCTTGAAGCCCTCCTGCACCTCACCGACCTCGGTGCGTTGCAGGTGGCGCAACTCGACGGCGATCAGTTCCGTGGTGGTGCCGATCGCCGCGCAGGCGTACAGGAACTCCGCGTGGCGGTCGCGGGCGATCACCTGGGTGGCGGGCACTGCGCGCAGGCCCAGGGCCTCGGCCACGTGTGCCTCCACGGCGGGGTCGACGTTGCTGTAGGTGCCGACGGCGCCGCTCAGTTTGCAGACGGCCACGCTCTCGCGGGCGGCGCGCAGTCGGGTGCGGTCGCGGTCGACCTGCAGCGCCCACAGCGCCAGCTTGGCGCCGAAGGTGGTGGGCTCCGCGTGGATGCCGTGGGTGCGGCCGATCATCACGGTGCCGCGGTGCTCGCGGGCCAGGCGCACCAGCACCGCCAACAGGCCGTCGGCGGCCTGCAGCAACAGGTCGCACGCATCGCGAAGCATCCAGCACCATGTGGTGTCGACCACGTCGCTGCTGGTCAGCCCGTAGTGCAGCCACGTTCCGTGCGGGGCGCCGACGGCAGCCTGCAGCACGTCGACGAACGCGGCCACATCGTGGTCGGTGACCTTCTCGCGTTCCTCCACATCGCGCACGAACTGCTCGTCGACGACGGGTGCCCCGGCCCGACACGCCTGCGCCGCCTCGGCGGGCACGAGGCCGAGGGCCGCGTGCGCTTCCGTGGCCAGCAGCTCGATCTCGAGGTATCGGCCGAAGCGCGCCGTGTCGGAGAACACGGCCGCCATCTCGGGAAGCGTGTAGCGGGGGATCATGACCAGTTCACGACGCTCTCGCGCTCGGCGCCGGTGCCCACGATGCTGATGGGCACACCGACCTCGCGCTCCACGAGAGCCACGAAGTCGCGCGCCGCCTGTGGCAGGTGCTGCAGTTCGCGCACGCTGCTGATGTCGGTCTTCCAGCCGGGCAGCGTGGCGTAGACCGGTTCGCCCGCATCGGTGTAGTCGGTGCACACCTTCACCTCGTCGAAGGTGTCGAGCACGTCGAGCTTGGTGAGCGCCAATTCCGTGAGGCTGTTGATGCGCACGGCCTTTCGCAGCATCACCACGTCGAGCCACCCGCAGCGGCGACGACGGCCGGTGACCGTGCCGAACTCGCGGCCGATCTCCACCAGTCGGTCGCCGATCTCATCGATGAGTTCGGTGGCGAACGGCCCACTGCCGACTCGAGTGGCGTAGGCCTTGGTGATGCCGACGATTCGCGAGAGGTAGCGCGGCCCGATACCGGTGCCGACGCACGCCCCACCGGCGCTGGGGTTCGACGACGTGACGAACGGGTAGGTGCCGTGATCGAGGTCGAGGAACGTCGCCTGTGCACCCTCGAGAAGGACGAGCTTGTCGGCCTCGAGCGCACGGTGGATCAGGCCGACCGTGTCGGCGATGTGGGGCTCGAGCCGGGGCCGGCACACCTCGAGGTACTCACGGGCGATGGCGTCGGCGTCGATGGGCAG
>JBJTXX010000421.1:0-2885 GCA_046082485.1 Actinomycetota bacterium | reverse complement strand
GTCGCCGCTCATTGCACAGTCTCGTGCTGCGGCGACCGCCGCAGGTAGCGGCAAGCGCCGTACGTGCGGCGCGGTGAGCGGTGGCGATCAGGTTGGGTCGCTGAACAACGACGGCGGCAGTACCAGCGTCGGGTCGGCGGTGCAGTCGCTGTCGAGTGGGTGCGGAAAGCGGGTGGCGGGATGGCGTGAGCGCGCTCGGTCTCAACGAAGGAACGTGAACTCGGCGACCCGCGGCAGTGTCACCCCGGAGTCGGTGACAACCCCGCGACCGTTGTTCGGGTGAATGTGCACGCAGTCGTGCGTGGCCGTGATGCGGTCGAACGCCGCGCAGAGGAACGGAAACGCAGCGTCGATGAACAGTCGGTGCAGTTCGTGGAACTCGATCACCACGATGCGCGTCCGCGCCATCAGCGCAGCCGAGGTCGCCGTCAGCACCTGATACTCGGCGCCCTCGATGTCGATCTTCACCAGCAGGTCGCCGGACAGGTCGCCCACGCTGCGGTCGGCCCAGTCATCCAGTGCAATCTCGGTCGACGTGGTGGCGGCCCCCAGGTGCAACTGCTGGAAGTGGAAGGCGCTGTGCTGCGCCACGGGGCTGGCGACCGAACCATCGGTGAGGAACACCTGCATGCCGCGCTCGGCGCAGTCCAGTTCGAAGCTGGAGTCGTTGCCCACCCCGGCCGAGAGGCAGGTGGTGATGCCGTCCAGGTCGTCGGGCACCAGGTAGCCACCGTCTCCGGTGCGGCCGAGGCGGATCAGCTGGTGGCCGGCATCGATGGGGTGCAGCCCGGCGAGGAACGCTGCGAGCGCTGCCGGTGATGTGCGGTGTGCGGGGGTGAAGCCGATCGGGTGCAGTGCAGTTGCCCCCGCGCGCTTCAACCCTCGGGCCAACAGTTCCTTCACTCGCATGGCTGCGTTCTAGCGCGACGGCCGTTGCGGCACGAGCCCGGTTGCGGGTGGGTGTCTGCACCGGTGCTCGACTGCCGTCACCAGTCCTCGGAGTCGCAGTCGTCGGCGTCGTCGTCCTCGTCCTCGAGGATCCACGGGTTCTGTGCCCGGAACCTGTCGGCGCACCCGGGGCAGAGGTCGAAGCGCCATGCGATCTGGGCGCTCGGGTCGAGGCCGTTCTCGGTGTATCGCAACTGCTGGCAGGGCTGGCGGCAGCTGCGGCACTGCACCACGCTGAGGTGCGAGAACTGGTCCTCGAGTTGCTCGGCGATCCAGCGGTCGGCTGCCTCGTCGAGGCTGAGGCCGGTGTCGACCTCCTTGGTGAACTGCAGGACCGCGCCGTCACGGTTCCTGTGCACCTCGAACCAGAGCAGCCCCTCCGGGTCGAAATAGAGATGAAAGGTGAACCCGTGTCGTGTGGACAGGGCCATGGTGGTGGACCTCCTGAAGTCGGGGCGCGCGACGCTGCGCCGTGTTGCGTCGTGTGCTCAGGGGGAGGGGTCAGGTGGTGTTCATCGCTCCAGTCGATGAACGCGCGCTCGGGGCTGGCGCGTGACGCGTCCTGCCGTATTTCCTGCGACATCCGGGGTGGTTGGAATGAGCGGATCCGCTAAGTTGTACCTGTGATCGATGGAGGAACGCTCAGGGAACTGCGGCGGCAGCGAGGCTGGAAGCAGACCGATCTTGCCGCCGCCACGGGCATTCCCACGACGGTGCTGAGCGCCTACGAGCGCGGTCGGCGGGTGCCGGGTCTCGATGCCGCGTCACGCATCGTCGACGCGCTGGGGTTCCGCGCGGAGTTCGTCCGCCTTCCCGATCCCGCGGCGTGTGCGCGTGATCTCGAGCAGGTGTTGCGGCTGGCGGAGGCACTGCCCTACTCGCCTCGGCCGATGGCTCGCGCATCGATGAGTGGGCCGGTTCGATGACGCCGTCGCTGGTGGATCAGGTGGTGCAGGTGGCCGCCTCGCTCGACGCCAGCGGTGTGCCGTGGGCGTTCGGCGGGGCGCTGGCACTGGCGTATGCGACCAGCGAGCCACGCGGCACCCGCGACATCGACGTGAACGTGTTCGTCGCCGCCGACCACGCAGTCGAGGTGTTCGCCTCGCTGCCCTCCGGTGTCGACCACGCCGAAGCGGACCTCCTCGCCGCCTCCCGCGACGCGCAGGTGCGTCTGTTCTGGGGCCACACGCCCGTCGACGTGTTCTTCGCCGCCGACCCCTTCCATTTCGAGGCGGCGCATCGTTGCCGGGTGGTGCCGTTTTCCGATCGGTCGATCCGGGTGCTGGGCGCCGAGGACCTCGCAGTCTTCAAGGCGCTGTTCGACCGGCCGAAGGACTGGGTGGACATCGCCTCGATGGCGGAGGCACGTGCGCTCGACATCGCAACGGCGGCGGGGCGACTCGAGTCGTTGCTCGGCGACGACTCCCGGGTGGCGAGGTTGCGAGCCCTCGGCGGTTAGCGGTTCGAGCTGCCGGCCCGTCGTGGCCTGCCGCGGACCTCGCCCATCAGCCGTGCGAGCCGTGGCGACTGGAACTGCAGGCCGGTGCTGCGCACACGTTCGACCGTGGCTGCGGCCCCGTCGGCGGCATCCGACTCGACGAACACCCGTGCAAGTGCCACCTGGCTGTGCGCCCACCACAACGTGGCGCCACGCTCGCTGGCGAGAGCGCTCGCCAGCGACAGGCGTGCGGTCGCCGCCTTCAATTCCCCGAGGGCGAGCAGTGCCTGACCGGCGAAATGGTGGGCGAAGCCCAGCACGCCGGTGCCGATGCCCACCATCACGGTGCCGTCGCCCGCGTCGTCGAGGTGCGGAAGGCACCACGCAGCCAACCGCCGGTCGCCGCGGTCTGCAGCGATGTCGGCCGACAGGGCGGCGAAGTTGTCGAGGGTGTCATCACGGGCGATCTGGTCGGCGATGTCGGCCAGCCGCCCGCCAG
>JBJTXX010000420.1:0-2029 GCA_046082485.1 Actinomycetota bacterium | reverse complement strand
CGAGGAGGTCGGCCTCGACGTCCGCGAGACGGTCGAGGACGTGACGAGGGTGTTGGCCGGGTATCACGCCGCCCTCGCAGCGCGGGTCTTCGAGCACAGCAAGGTCACCCGGATGGCGGCCGTCAGCAGTGTCCCGGTCATCAACATGCTCAGCGACCATTCGCACCCGCTGCAGGCCCTTGCGGACGTGCTCACGATGGAGCACGTCCACGGGAGCCTGACCGGACGCACGGTGGCGTTCGTGGGGGACTGGAACAACGTGTCCCGGTCGGTCGCCGAGGCGTGCATCATGTTGGGTGTCGATGTCTCGCTCGGCTGCCCGGAGGGTTTCGACGCCTCGACCGACGAACTCGACCGGCTGGATGCGCTCGGTCCCGGCAGCATCCGGCAGTCGCCCGATCCGGTCGCCGCGGTGCGCGGTGCCGTGGCCGTGCACACCGACACCTGGACATCGATGGGGCGTGAGGCCGAGAAGGCCGAGCGGGTGAAGATCTTCGCCGGGTACACCGTCACGAACGAACTGATGGCGCACGCCGACGCGGACGCCGGCTTCTATCACTGCCTGCCCGCCTACCGCGGCTACGAGGTGTCGGCCGAGGTCATCGACGGGCCCCGCAGCCATGTCATCGCCCAGGCCCACAACCGTCTGCACGCCGCCCGGGGCGCGCTGGCACATCTGATGGGGGTGCACTGAGATGTCGTCGAAGGTCCAGCGTCAACAGGCCATCGCACGCCTGATCGCACAGCATGCGGTCACGAACCAGCCGCAACTCGTCGACCTGCTCGCCGACGACGGCATCACGGCCACGCAGGCGACGGTGTCGCGCGACCTCGAGGATCTCGGCGCCGTGAAGGTGCGCGTGCCCGGCGGCGACACCGTCTATGCGATCCCGGAGTTCGCCCCGGCGCGCATCGCACCTGAGGACCAACTGCGCAGGGTGCTGGGGGAGTGGGTGGCCGAGGTGCGCCACAGCGGGAACCTGGTGATCCTGCGCACACCGCCCGGTTGTGCCCACGTGGTCGCCTCGGCACTCGACCGCAGCGCGATGGCCGGTCTGCTCGGCACGGTGGCCGGCGACGACACTCTGCTGTGTGTCGCCGAGGAGGTCATCGGCGGGGCGGCCCTCGCCGACACGCTCCGTGAACTGGCAGGCCTGTCGTGACCGGCGGGAACACCCTCTGGCACGGCCGCTTCGAGGGTGGCCCTGCGGCCGAGTTGATGGCCTACACCGAGAGTCTCTCGTTCGACCAGCGGCTGTGGCCGGATGACATCGAGGGTTCACGGGCGCACGTTCGCATGCTGGCCCACGTGGGCATCCTCTCGGGTGCCGAACGCGATGCGGTGCTCGCGGCACTCGACACGGTGGTGTCGGAGATGGGCAGCGGCGCGTTCGCGTTCGTGCTCAGCGACGAGGACATCCACACGGCGGTCGAACGCCGGGTGACCGAGATCGCAGGGCCGGCGGGGGCGAAGCTGCACACCGGGCGCAGCCGCAACGACCAGTCGGCCACCGGGGTTCGGTTGTGGATGAAGCGCGAGCTGCTCGTCGTCGCGCAGCGCATCGTCTCGCTGCAGGAGGTGCTGCTCGACAGGGCAGTGTCGGCCGGCGACGTCTATCTGCCCGGCTACACGCACCTGCAACGCGCCCAACCAGTGCTGCTGGCGCACCACCTCCTCGCACACGGGTGGGCCCTGGGCCGCGACGTCGACCGCCTGCTCGACGCGCTCGACCGCATCGACGTGTCACCGCTCGGTGCCGGGGCGCTCGCCGGGTCGTCGCTGCCCCTCGACCCCGACTTCTCGGCGCGGGAACTCGGCTTTGCCGCACGGTTCGAGAACTCGCTCGACGCAGTGGGTTCCCGCGACCACATCGCAGAGGCACTGTTCGCGCTCACGATGGTCGGGGTGAACCTGTCGCGCATCGGCGAGGAGTTCGTGCTGTGGACCACCGACGAGTTCGGCTTCGCCCGTCTCGACGACGGGTATGCGACCGGTTCGTCGATGCTGCCGCAGAAGAAGAACCCCGAC
>JBJTXX010000419.1:0-19513 GCA_046082485.1 Actinomycetota bacterium | reverse complement strand
ATCGACGTCGCAGGTGCCGCCGGTGTGCTTCTGCAGCCCAGAGGCGATGCGCAGCAGGGTGCTCTTGCCGCAACCCGACGGGCCGACCACCGTCACGAACTCGCCGGCGTGCACGTCGAAACTGACGTTGTCGACCGCATGGGTTCCGTCAGGGAACACCATCGAAAGGTTCCTGAACCGCAGCGCCGCGGCCCCAGTGGCCGGTGCTGCCCCAGCAGCGCTCGGCGTGGCTTCGGTGGACGTCATCATTCCCCTGGTACGTTACGCACCCCGTCGGAACGGGGAGTTTCCGGTGTGTCTCGGGCGTGTGAACAAGCCGTCCCCCGCCCTTGTCGCGACCGTAGCCGCAATTCACCTCGCGTCGCGCACGTTCGTGATCAAACAGCGGAGCCGATGGTGCCGATCATGTGGCCCATCCGGCTCGCCTTGGTGCGCAGGTACGCCTCGTTCTCGGTCGTCGGCGACGTCACCGAGGGAACCCTCTCGACCACCTCGACCCCGTGGGTCGCGAGTTCATCGCACTTCACGGGGTTGTTGGTGACCAGCCGCACACGGCGGACACCGAGCTCGCCGAGGATGGCGGCAGCGTGGTGATACTCGCGGGCGTCGGCAGGGAGGCCTTGGGCGAGGTTTGCGTCGACCGTGTCGAGACCGGCCTCCTGCAGCGAGTAGGCGATGATCTTCTGGCCGAGCCCGATTCCGCGGCCCTCGTGCCCGCGCATGTAGACGAGCACTCCGCGCCCCTCGGCTGCGATCAGCGCGAGCGCTCGGTCGAGTTGCTCGCCGCAGTCGCAACGCCGACTGCCGAAGATGTCTCCGGTCAGGCACTCGGAGTGAACCCGCACGAGCACGGGATCACCCGTTGCGAGGTCGCCCATCGACATCGCCACGTGTTCGATGCCGTCGTACTCGAAGACAGCGCAGGTGAACGTGCCGTGGGCGGTGGGTACGGAGGCTCGGGCGAGGAAGGGCATCAGGGGTGACGTTCGGGAGAGGGCTGCGAGTGGCAACGCCCGAACCCTACGGGGCATTCCTGCCGCGTGCGTGGTCGGGCGACCACGTGCGACCGAGCATCAGAACGTCAATCGGCGCTCGACCGAGGTGGATGCCACCAACGAACCGCCCCGGAACACGAGTCGATCGGCAGGGGAGGTAGCGATGGCATCGGCGGGGTCGGTGGCAGGAAGGGCCACGAGGTCGGCGACCATCCCCGGCGACACGCCGGCAGGTTCGAGCCCCAGCACCTGCCGACCCTGCGCACCGACCAGCCTCAACGCGTCGGCGGGAAGCTGGTGCGCTGCGGTGACGAGCAGCGATGCGGTGTGCAGTGGGTCCGCATCGCCCACCGGGTTGAAGGGGTCCTGCAGGTTGTCGCTTCCGGCCGCCACCAGCACCCCGGCGTCACGCAGGACGGTGAGCGGCGCGATGCCTCGCGCTGGTGCCGTGCTGACGCCGACCGAGTTGAGGTAGAGGTTCGTCTGGGGCAGCGTCACCACTGCCACTCCGGCCTTCGCCAGCGCCGCTGCAGTCCTGCGCTGCACCTCCAGCGACTGCATGCCGAGGCTCACGCAATGGCTCGCCGAGACACGGCCATGCCAGCCGGCGCGATCCGTCCGCTCGGCAAGGTGGGGGAGCGTGAACACCGTCGGGTCGGTGGTCTCGTCGGTGTGCAGGTCGATGGGCAGACCGCTGTCGACCGCCGCGTCGAACATCACGTCGAGGGCCCCCAGCGGGTTCGGGTCGAGATGCGGGCAACCGCCGATCGCGTCGGGTGACAGGTCCTCCAGCGCCCTTCGCAGCCACTCGCGATTGACGGCCCCGTCGACACCGGTGACCGGGGTGTGCACCATCGCCACGAGCTGAAGGTCCATCACCGAGCGGTAGCGCTGCAGCACCTCACGCATTGCCCGGAAGTGATCGAGCGCGAGTCCTTCGCCGACGTTGACGTGGGTTCGCACGGCGGTGACACCGAGCAGCAGCATCCGGTCGAGCATCGCGGACGCCCTCGCGACGAGGTGATCGTGGGAGTTCACGTCGAGATCGATCACACGCCGGTGAGCGTCGATGGCCCCGCTGAGGCCGACTGCGGTGGTGGGCGCATATCTCGAGGTCAGCACCTTGTCGAGATGCACGTGCGCGTCGCAGAAGGCCGGTAACAGGGTGCGGCCACCGAGCTGGTGCACCAGCGCTGAAGCCGGGGCCGAGCCGGCAGGGTGCAGGGAGTGCACGCGGCCGTCCACCACCCGCAGATCGGTCGGCGTGCCGTTCACCAGCGCGTCGGCCAGGGTCACGGCGTTCGGGTCGTCATCCTGCACCCTGACAGAATGGCACCCGTGGGGATGCTGGCGGAACCGACGCGCTGCGGGTTGTGGCTGTTCCCGGATGCTCCGGCAGCGGATCTCGTCGATGCGGTGGTGGCGGCCGAGGACGCGGGTTTCGACGAGGTGTGGGTGGCCGACGAGGGTCCGATGCGTGACCCGTCGGTGGTGCTCGCCGGCGCGGCGATGCGCACCACCCGCATCCGCCTCGGTGTCGGGATCGCCTCCGTGGTGCTGCACCACCCGGGCGCGCTGGCGGCGCGTTGGAAGACGCTCGACGAGTTGGCCCCCGGTCGGGCGATGCTCGGCATCGGCCTCGGCGGCCATCTCAGCCTCGAGCCCTTCGGGCTGCACTACGAACGGCCGGTCGCGGTGATGCGGGATGCGATCCGCACGATCCGCTCGGTGTGCTCTTCCGCCGACGGCACCGGTTACGTGCAGATGGCGCACGCCGCGCCACCCCGTGAGGTGCCGGTCTACGTCGCATCGAAAGGGCCTCAGATCAACGGTCTGGCCGCTCGTGAGGCCGACGGAGTGTTCCTCTCGGGTTTCGACCTCGGCAAGGTCGGCGAGGCCGTGACGTGGGCCCGCAGCGCTGGTCGGCACGTCGAGGTCGCGCTGTACGCGTCGGTTCGCTTCTCGCCTCCGTCCTCGCCGGACCCGACCTCGCTGGTCGGGTCCCCGCAGCAGATCGCCGAGGGCCTCGCCGAACTGGTGCAGCGGCACCGCCCGGAGTCCATCGGCCTGGCGCTCGTCGACGGTGACGACGTCGCGGCGATGGTGCAGCGGGCGTCATCCGTCGTCGCCCTGCTGCGGCAGTAGATTCGCCCCCGTGACAGCAACCGTGACGCGTGACTACTCGCTGGTGGGCGCCGAGCGCGAACCCGCCATCGCCCGTGGCCTGCACGATGCGGACTGGTATCGGTGCCCGGTCGACCGCGCGACCATGCGTCAACTCGTGCAACGCAACGACCGCACCGCCGCCGTCCACACTGTCGTCTGGCTCGGGTTGCTGGTGGGCTTCGGCGTGCTGGGCCACCTGACGTGGGGATCCTGGTGGGCGATTCCCGTCTTCTTCGTGTACGGCACCCTCTACGGGTCGCTCAGCGATGCCCGCTGGCACGAGTGCGGTCATGGCACGGCCTTCCGCACCGGGTGGATGAACACCGTCGTCTACTACCTGGCGTCGTTCATGGACCTGCGCGAGGCCGTCAGTTGGAAGTGGAGCCACACGCGTCACCATTCAGACACCATCGTGGTCGGCCTCGATCCCGAGATCGCCTATCCGCGGCCCACCGCCGGGTGGAAGATCGCGCTGGAGGCGTTCGCACTGCTGAGCGGCACGAGGGAACTGAGGAAGATCGCCCTCAATGTCGTGGGGCGCTTCACCGCCGAGGAACTCGAGTACCTGCCCGAGGGCGAGCGCCGCAAGGCCCTGTGGTGCTCGCGTGTCTACGCCCTGCTCATCGTGGGCACCGTGGCCGCCGTGGTCTGGACGGGAAGCATCGAGCCCGCCATGTACGTCGTGTTACCCACCTTCTACGGGCGCTGGCTGTTGGTGCTCTACGGCACCACCCAGCACGCAGGGCTCGCCGAGGACGTGCTCGACCATCGGCTCAACACCCGCACGGTGTACATGAACCGCATCAACAGGTTCTGCTACCTGAACATGAACTACCACGTCGAGCACCACATGTTCCCGAACGTGCCCTATCACGCCCTGCCGGCCCTCCACGAGGCCGTGAAGGCCGACATGCCGCCGCCGTACCGCAGCATCGCCGAGGCGTATCGCGAGATCATCCCTGCACTTCGGCGCCAGCGGCAGGACCCGTCGTACTTCGTCACCCGGCCGCTTCCGACGGGGCGCCCGTGAGCGGGGAATGGGTCGCCGTCGACGCAGCGAGCAACCTGGAGGCGGGTGACGTGGTTCGGTTCGACCACGGTGGTCGCACCTACGCCGTCTACTGCGACGAGTCGGGGAAGCTGGCGGCCACCGACGGGTTGTGCACGCACGCACGGGTGCATCTTGCCGACGGGTTCGTGTTCGGCACGGAGATCGAGTGCCCGAAGCACAACGGAAGGTTCGACGTGCACACGGGTGCAGCCAAGGGGGCGCCCGCATGCGTCGCCCTGGCGGTTCATCCCGTGAGGGTGGCCGATCACGGCGTCGTCGAGCTGTTCGTCAGCGCAGCCGACTGAGCACCGCGCCCGAGCGCACGACAATGCGGTCTGCGGAGGCTGACGCCATCGCCTCGCGCTCGTTCGCAGCCCGGATGAGCAGGAGGTCGGCGACGCCTCCCGCGAAGGCACCGGCATCGGCCAGACCACACGCACGGCGGGTGGCGTTCGCCACGCAGTGGTAGGCCTCGTGAGGCAGCACGTGCGCCGCCATCACCATCATCGCCGCGGTCTCGAGGCAGTCGCCACGACCCATGGGGTTGAAGGGGTCCTGCAGGTTGTCCCAGCCGGCAGCGACGTTCACGCCGGCCTCGAGCAGCGGGCGCACCGCCGTGATGCCCCGGGGCGTCGACGAGGGATGGTCACGGCCATGCAGGAACAGGTTGCTGGAGGGCAGGGCCACCACGTGGATGCCGGCCTGTGCCGCCAGTTCGGCGATTCGCTGTTGCTCGGTGAGCGGTTGCACACCGAGACTCACGCAGTGACTGGCGGTCACACCGTGCTCGAAGCCTGATGCCATGACCACCGACGCCAGGTGGTCGAGCGAGGACTTCGCAGGGTCGAGGGTCTCATCGGTGTGGAGGTCGAGGGGCAGTTCGGCGAGAGCAGCCTCGGCGAGGAATGCATCGGTCGCCGCAGCGGGGTCGTCCTCGAGGTGCGGGCATCCGCCGACGACGTCGACTCCGGCAGCGATGGCGTCTCGCAACAGTGCCCGGGCAGTGGCCCCGGCGGCGCCCGAGAACGGGAAGTCGCACAGGGCAACCACCTGGATGGTGACCACATCACGCAGGGCCTCGCGTACGTCGATGAGCGCCGTCACGGCGTCGAGGCCATTTCGCTGGGTGAGGTCGGCGTGGGTGCGGATGACCGTCGCACCATTGGCAGCGATGAGTCGCGCCGCTCGCTCTGCCCTGTGGCGCACGTCGTCGCGCGTGATGCGATCGAAGTGGGCGTCCATCGCCTCGATCGCGCCCCACAGGTCACCCTTCGGGTTCGGCACCGTCTCCGCCAGGAACGCCTTGTCGAGATGGGCATGGGCCTCCGCTGGCGCAGGCAGCACCAGGCGGCCTTCCGCGTCGAGCACGGTTGCGCCGGGTTCGGCCGCACCCGTCGCCACCACCATGCCGTCCCTCACCGCGATGGTCGTGGTGGAGCCGTCGGCGAGCAGGGCGTTGGTGATGGTGAGCGATTCGGCCATGTCGCGAGGGTACTCAGGCCCCGGCGACCGAGCCCACGTGCGATCGGGGGTCGGCGGCGCCGGACCAGAACCCGTCGTCGTCGAGGACGATGGCATTGGCATGGCCGAAGGCGCTGTCGAACGGGGGAGTGGCCTCCGCCCTGTGGCCCATCGTTGTGAGACGCTCGCACCATTCGGCTGGCGCATTGGCCTCGACCCGCACGACCTGTCCCTGGTCCGTGGTCCATGTGTCGAAACCGGTGTGGGGGCCACGCAACACCCACCGACCGGAGCGCATCGCCACCGCCGGGCTCTGACCGTGATGGAACAGGCGCGCCGCCAACTGCAGCAGGATCTGCGGTTGGCCGTCTCCGCCCATCGTGCCGAAGACACTGCGCAGGCGCCCGTCCGGGTCGGTGGCCAACGCGGGCGAGAGCGTGTGGGGCGGCCTCGCTGCGGGGCGCAACTCGGCAGGGTGGCCAGGCTGCAGAGAGAACCCGAGACCGCGGTTGTGCAGGTTGATGCCCGTGTTCGGCTCGATCACCCACGAGCCGAATCCGGCGGCATTCGACTGGATGAGCGACACGCCGTTGCCGTGGTGGTCGGTGGTGCAGAGATAGGTGGTGTCGCCGTCATGGCCGGGCGCAGAGTGGTGCGACGCCCGGCTCCCGTCCACCATGTGCGCACGGTTGGCTGCGGCCGCAAGCAGGGTGGCGCCGTCGGCGTGCTCGTGCAGCACCGCCGGGCGGTCGTGGGCGACGGCCTTCGCCGCCTCGATGCTGAGATGTGCCCACTGGGCGTCGTCGGGGTCGGCCGGGAGACCGAGCGACTCTGCCAGCATCGCTCCGGCGAGCGTGAGATAGCCCTGCGAGTTCGGTGGCACCGTCCACATGTCGACTCCCCACACCTGGGCGACGAGGGGCGCCACCCAGTCGGCGATGGGGGCGGACAGGTCATCGCGGGTGAACCAACCTGCCCCCAGCTGCAGCAGGCCATCGCCGAACGCGCCGAGATAGAAGCCGTCGCGGCCACCTGTGGCCACGGCTCGCAGGGCCTCGGCGACACCCGGTCGCCGAACCCTGGCGCCCGGTCGGCGTGCCTGGGTGCTCAGCTCGGAGAGTGTGGCGCGCGCCCGGGCATCCAGTTGGCCGACGGCCCCGGCGAGCAGGGGGCTGGCTGGAAAGCCGTGCTCGGCGAGATGGATCGCCGGGGCCAACAACGTGGCCAGCGGCAGCGTGCCGAACCGTTGGTGCAGCGCCGACCATCCGTCCACGCAACCGGGCACCGTCACGACCCGTACGTCGTGGCGGAAGGGCATGTCGTCGAGACCCTCGGCGCGGAGCGCGTCGGCATTGGCACCGCTGCCTGCACGGCCGCTGCTGTTGAGGCAGAACACCTCGCCCTCGAAGTGCACGAGTGCGAACAGGTCGCCACCCATGCCGCACAGGTGCGGACCGGTCACGGCGATCGCGGCGTTGGCCGCAATCGCAGCATCGACAGCATTGCCTCCCTGCGCGAGGGCGAACATGCCCGCCTGCGTGGCCAACTGGTCGGCGGTGGCAACCATGTGGCGCGGCGACCGGACGGAAGTGAACGGAGCGCTCATTGCCACAGACCTCGCTGTTCGAACACCTGCTTCAGCACCTGCGGTCTGTCCGTCATGATCCCGTCCACGCCCATGTCCAACAGTCTGTCCATCTCGTCCGCGTCGTCGATGGTCCACACGTGCACCGCGAGGCCGGCGGCGTGGGCGCGTTCGACGAAACGCTGATCGGTGACCGTCAGTGGCCCCTGCCGCACGGGCACCTGTGCCGCCACGGCCGGGTGCTTGCGCAGGCGCCCGAACCGCAGCGCGGCGACCGCCCCGGGCCCCAACACCGTCGCCAGGCCATCGCCCAGTTCGGCGCGCAGTCTGCGCAGGCGAGCATCGCTGAAGGCCCCCAACGCCACGCGGTCGAGCGAGGCCGTACGCCGCAGCGAGGCAACGAGCGCGCCCACGGCCCGGTCGCTCTTGCAGTCGATGTTCACCCGCAGTTCGGGCCACGTCCCGAGCAGGTCCTCGAGCAGGGGAATGGGCGCCTTGCCGTCGACGAGTGCGGTGCGCACGTCGCTCCAGGGAAGGTCACTGATGCGGCCGGGCCTACCGCAGGTTCGCGACAGGTCGCTGTCGTGGAAGGCGACGAGCACTCCGTCACTCGTCACGTGCACGTCCGTCTCGACGTACCGGTAACCCAGATCGACCGCGTACTCGAATGCGGGCATCGTGTTCTCCGGCGCGTCACTGGCACCGCCGCGATGTGCGAACGGGATGGGCCCTGGCCAGTCGAGATAGGGATGCGCCTTCATCGCTTCCAGTATCGTCGGCTAGATGAGTGACTCCATCACCGTCCGATCGCCGTACGACGATTCGGTCATCGGCACCATCCCCGCGATGACGGCCGCCGACGTCGATGCAGCGGTCGCGACCGCCAAGAAGGCGCTGCACACCTCGCCACTGCCGTTGTGGAAGAGGGCCGACATCCTCGACAAGGCGGCCCAACGACTGGCCGCTCGACGCGACGAGTTCGCGGAGATCATCGCCAAGGAGGCCGCGAAGCCGATCAAGACGGCTCGAGTGGAGGCAGAGCGCGCGGTCGGCACCTTCCAGTTCGCCGCCGCCGAGGCTCGCAAGCTCGGTGGCGAGATGATCCCGCTCGATGCGATCCCGTCGGGCGAAGGCAAGTTGGGCTTCACGCTGCGGGTGCCGATCGGCGTGGTGGGAGCGATCGCGCCCTTCAACTTCCCGCTCAATCTCGTCGCCCACAAACTCGGTCCGGCGATCGCTGCCGGTTGCCCGGTGGTGCTGAAGCCTGCGAGCCAGACGCCGTTCAGCAGCCTTCGACTGGCGGAGATGCTGGTGCAGGAATGCGGCCTGCCGGCCGACTACCTGCAAGTGGTCACGGGCGGCGGCGGCACGGTCGGCAACGCCTTGGTCGACCATCCCGACGTGGCGCTGATCACCTTCACGGGTTCGCCCGAGGTCGGCTGGGCCATTCGTGCGCGGGCGCCGCGCAAGCGGGTGGGGCTGGAACTCGGCAACAACGCCCCGTGCATCATCGCCGCAGACGGTGACTGGTCCACTGCCGCAGCGAAGATCAAGGTGGCTGGTTTCAGCCACGCCGGTCAGAGCTGCATCAGCACCCAGCGCGTGTTCGTGCACTCGTCGCTGGCGCAGCGTTTCACCGAGGCGCTCGTGGCGCACGTGGAATCGTTGGTCGTGGGCGACCCGATGGACGAGGCCACCGACGTGTCGGCGCTGATCAGCGCCGGTGAACGGGACCGCGTTGCCGAATGGGTGGCCGAGGCCGAGGCGCAGGGTGCAACCGTCGCCACCGGCGGCAGCATCGACCCGATGGGCGTGCTGCGCCCCACCGTGATCACCGGCGCCACACACGACATGAAGGTGTGTGCGCTCGAGGTCTTCGGACCGGTGGTCACCGTCACCGAGTTCGACGATGTCGACGAGGCCCTGCGTCTGGCGAACGACAGCCGCTACGGCCTGCAGGCCAGCATCTTCACCGCCGACATCAGCACGGCCCTGAAGGCCGTTCGCACTCTTGATTTCGGCGGCGTGCTGGTGAACGAGGTTCCCACCTGGCGTGCCGATCAGCAGCCGTACGGCGGCCTGCGAGACAGCGGCAACACCCGTGAGGGCCCGGCGTTCAGCGTGAAGGAGATGACCGAGATCCGGATGGTGGTGCTCTCCTGATGAGGTGGGGCGTGCTGGGTGCCAGCAGTCGGATCTACGCGAAGAGCCTCGCACCGGCCTTCGCTGCAGCAGGCCACACCGTGACCGCGTCGTCGAGCAGGGACGGTGGCTCGTGGCACCCGTACGAGGACCTGCTGGCGGATGGCAACGTGGATGCGGTCTACATCCCGCTGCCGAACGACCTGCACGCCGAATTGATCCATCGCAGCCTCGACGCCGGGAAGCACGTGCTCTGCGAGAAGCCGCTCACCCTGTCGCCCTACGACACCAAGGAGGTGTTCGACCACGCTGACTCCGCCGGACTGGTGGTGCTGGAGGCGTACATGTGGCCGCACCACCCCCGGGCGCAGCGTGTGCTCGAACTCGCCGGGAGCGGTGCGATCGGCACGCTGCAATCGGGAACCGCAAGGTTCAGTTGGCCGATGGACTTCGGCTCGGGTGACCACCGTCTCGACCACCGCGGCGCCGGTGCACTGTTCGATGTCGGCATCTACTGCCTCGCACCGTTCCTGCTCATGGCCGGACGGGAGCCGGTCGCCTGCAGCGCCACTGCCGTGCGCAACCGGGCGGGCATCGACATCACCATGTCGGGCTGGGTGGACTGGGGCGCTGGCTTCTCGACCGCGTTCCACGTCTCGTTCGACGCCCCCTCATCGCGTGTCCTCACGCTCTCCGGAAGCGACGGGCACGTGCAGGTGCCGGGCATGTTCGTGCCCGGTCCGCCCGAACCGTCGCAGCTGCTGGTCACGACACGGGCTGGTGACACCGTCGAGCAGTGCGACGGGTCGAACGCCTACGCCGGAATGGTGCGGCACTTCGCGGATGTGGTGCACGGAACTGCGCAGCCGGTGTTCGGTCGGCTCGAGAGCGAACGGCTCGCTCGACTGCTGCACGCGCTGCACGTCTCCACCGTGCGCTGAGCAGCGCGTCCCTTCCTCACCCCCGGGCAACACGCAGCGGCAGCACGGCGATGCGGAGCGAAGGGTGCCGGCTCAGATGCTGCGGCCGGCAGCCTTCCAGTACTCGTCCTTCAGCAGGCGCTTGTACAGCTTGCCGGTGGGGTGGCGGGGCAGTTCCTCGCGGAAGTCGATGCTGCGCGGGCACTTCACGTCGGCGAGGTGGCTGCGGCGGTAGGAGATGAGGGAGCGGGAGAGGGCCGCGGCCTCGTCGGCGTCCGCCGGCATCGCGACGGGCTGCACGACGGCCTTGACCTCTTCGCCGAAGTCCTCGTTGGGCACGCCGAACACCGCGACGTCGACCACCTTCGGGTGGCCGACCAACACGTTCTCGGACTCCTGCGGGTAGATGTTCACCCCACCCGAGATGATCATGTACGCCTTGCGGTCGGTGAGGTACAGGAAGTTGTCGTCGTCGAGGTAGCCCACGTCGCCAAGGGTGCTCCAGGGCTGCGACGGGTGCCGAGAGCCCTTCGTCTTCTCCGGGTCGTTGTGATACTCGAAGCTCGCGCCACCCTCGAAGTAGATCGTGCCCGACTCGCCCCGGGGCAACTCCTCGCCGTCGTCGCCGCAGACGCGGATCACGCAGTTGATCGGCGTGCCCACCGTGCCCTCGTGTGCCAGCCACATGTCGCTGTTGCAGTAGACGAAGCCGTTGCCCTCGGTGCCGGCGTAGTACTCGTGGATGATCCGACCGAACCACTCGATCATCTGCTTCTTGACCTGCTTCGGGCAGGGGGCTGCGGCGTGGATGACGCACTGCAGACTGCTGACGTCGTACCTCGAGCGCACGTCCTCGGGCAGTTTCAGCATCCGCACGAACATCGTGGGCACCACCTGGCTGACGGTGGCGCGGTGCCGTTCCATGAGCTGCAGGTACAGCTCGGGGTCGAAGTGCTCCATCGCCACCACGGTGCACCCGAGCTGCTGTGCCGACATGCAGAACCGCAGCGGGGCAGCATGGTAGAAGGGCGCAGGGGAGAGGTAGACGCTGTCGCCGGTCACGCCGAACAGCATCGTCAGCAGCGGCGACACGCTGCCGCCGGTGGTCTCGAGCGGCTTGGGGTCGAACTCGCGGGCCACGCCCTTGGGCTGGCCGGTCGTGCCCGACGAGTAGAGCATGTCGGTGCCGGCGATCCGCTCGCCGGGCAGCGCCGTGGCAGGCTGGGCGGCGACAGCCGACTCGTACGACTCGTAGCCGGGGATCGTGCCGTCGAGCATCAGGCGCAGACCCACGCCGGGTGTGGCCTCGACGATCTCGGCGGCCTGATCGGCCTTGTACTTCGACGTGATGAAGACCTTGGCGGCGCAGTCGTTCAGGATGTACGACAACTCACCGGAGGTGAGCCGGCTCGAGCACGCGGTGTAGACGGCCCCGGCGTAGTGGCAGCCCCAGACCACCTCGAGATAGCGGTCGTGGTTCTCCATGCAGAGGGCCACGTGATCGCCCGGTTGCACGCCTGCGGAGCGCAGCAGGTGGCTGAGCCGGTTCGCCGCCGCATCGAGCTCGGCGAAGGTCTGCGTGAAGCCACTGCCGCCCATGATGACGGCTGGCTTGTCGGGATGGGCCTCGAGGAACGCACCGGGGTACATCCCCCGCAAGGTAGTCGACAGTAGGTTCGCGTCATGACTCCGGAGAACAGGTTGGTGCAGGCGATCTGTTCGCCGCTGCCTGGCCTGCAACTCGATGAGTTCGCCGCACTCGTGGGCGTGGTGTTCGACCGGGAAGGTTCCGTGGTCGAGGTGCGCAAGGGACTGGATGCGCTCGCCGAGCGCTGCGACCGCGACTTCGGCTCGATCATGCGGCTGTTCGGTGCCGGTGGCCTGGTCGGGAACGCAGCCGCCTACCAGGACCCGCGCAATTCGTACCTCCATCAGGTGCTGCGGAGGGGCCTGGGCATACCGATCACGCTCAGCATCTGCGCGATCGAGGTCGGCAGGAGGCTGGGGGTGCCGGTGCGCGGAGTCGGGCTTCCGGGTCATTTCGTGGTGGAGTGCCGAGGAGAGTACGGCGACCCCTTCAGAGGTTCGCCCCCGTTCGACCGCGACGACCTGCTCGATCGCTGGCGGGCCAACACCGGCAGTCGTGGGCCCCTCGAACCCCGACTGCTCGAGCCGGTCGACGACAGGGCGATCGTGCTGCGGATGCTCAACAACCTCACCCAGCTCTTCCTTGCCGAACCCGACCACCGCCCGCTCGCGTCGATGGCTCGACTGCGCGGGGCGTTCGCCGAGTTGCAGCACGAACGGGACGAGCATCGGGCGTGGATGCGACACTGGAACTAGGAGGCCGATCATGACCGTGCTGCCTGCAGGCGAACCACTCCTGGAGGGAACCCACGCCGTAGGGCACCGCACCATCACGGTCGACACCGAGCCGCGCGCGATCACCGTCGAGGTCTGGTACCCCGCCGTCGCTGCAACCGGCCCGGCAAGCACCTACGAGGTGATACCCGGCGTCGCGCTGCAGTCGGTCATGGCCACCGAAGGGTCCACGCCGGCGGTCGGCCGCCACCCACTGCTGCTCATGTCACACGGCCGCACCGGCACGAGGGTGTCGTACTCGCAGTTCTGCGAGGGTCTCGCCGCCTCCGGGGCCATCGTTGTGGCTCCCGACCACGACGGCGACACGCTGGGTGCGTGGTTCTCGGGTCAGCAACTCGACGACCGCTCCAACGAGGTGCAGCGCAGCACCGACGCCGCTGCCGTGCTCGACGCGTTCCTGCACGGGCATGCGTCGCTGCCCGCCGCGGTGGTCGATGCCGTCGACCGGCGCAAGGTTGCGGTCGCCGGTCATTCCTACGGTGCCTACACGGCGTTCGCCGCCGCGGCAGGCGCACATGGCATTGCAGCGCACTTGTCGGTCAGCGCCGTCATCGGATTGCAGCCCTACCTCCGCAGCCTCAGCGAATCCGCGCTCTCGAGGGTCGGTGTCGCGAGCCTGCTGGTGGTTGGCGGCACCGACGACGTGACTCCCGCTGCCACCGATGCCGACAGGGGTTGGCAGTTCGCCCCGGGCCGACCCGCGTGGCGCCTCGACCTGCCCCGCAGCGGTCATCAGGCATGCAGCGACATCGCGCTCTATGCGGAACTCGTGGAGCACGTGCCCGAATTGCCCGACCTCGTGCGCGACTACCTGATGGCAACCGCTGCGGGCAGCAACGGCCCCGACGTGCGGCCCTGGCGGGACGTGCTGCGCGAGCAGGTCTCCACCTGATGGGCATTCCTCTCGGCGGTGTTCGCCGGCGAGCCGAACGCCCAACATCGTCTGCAGCCCGACAGCGACTCGGTGCTGCATTGCCGCTGAGTTGGAACGTCGTGAGGGGCCACTTGTAGATTCCGGCGCATGACCGTCACCGAAAACTCCCTCAGCGCCGACGAGCGTCTCGTCAGCGGCCTCGTCGACGAACTGCTTCGCGAGTTCCCGCCGCGTGCGGTGTCGGCCGTCGACTTCCTGGGCGCCCAGTACGACAAGGGCCTGGCGTGGGTGCACTTTCCCGAGGGTCGCGGTGGTCTCGGCCTGAACCCGAAGCTGCAGAAGTTGATCAACGAGCGCATCTATGCCGAGGGCGCCCCGAACCCGGTCTATCGCAACCCGATCGGTCACGGCATGTGCGGCCCGACGGTGGTGATGTGGGGCAGCGAGGAGCAGAAGCAGCGCTACCTGCGGCCGCTGTTCACCGGCGAGGAGATCTGGTGCCAGCTGTTCAGCGAGCCCGGTTCGGGCAGCGACTTCGCCGGCCTGTCGTCGCGTGGGGTGAAGGACGGCGAGGAGTGGGTGGTGAATGGCCAGAAGGTGTGGACCACCCTGGCGCACCTGTCCCGCTGGGGCCTGCTGGTCGTGCGAACCGACACCGAGGCAGTGAAGCACGCAGGCCTGACGGCGTTCGTGGTCGACATGCACGACCCGACGGTCGACGTGCGTCCACTTCGCCAGATGACCGGTGAGGCGGAGTTCAACGAGGTCTACTTCACCGACACGCGCATCGCCGAGAAGGAGATGCTGGGCAAGCCGGGCGACGGTTGGCGAGTGTCGCTGACCACGCTGATGAACGAGCGTGTCAGCATCGGCGGCACCATCCCGCCGAAGGGGTCTGGCACCATCGCCCACCTGATGAAGGAATGGGCCGACGCCCCTGAGTGGAAGAAGGACCCCGCCACCCGTGACGAGGTCCTGAAGCTGTGGATCCGTGCCGAGACGCTGCGTCTCACCAACATCCGGGCGAACCAGAACCGCAAGATGGGAGACCCGGGCCCCGAGGGTTCGATCGGCAAGATGGCGTTCGCCAACCTCAACAAGGACGTCTACGAGTGCCTGATGAACCTGATGGGGGCTGACGCCCTGCTCTATGGCAGCTACGAGATGGTGCGCCCCGAGCACGCCATGGATTTCGCCACGCCACAGAAGGCGTTCCTGCGCAGCCGTGCGAACTCGATCGAGGGCGGCACCACCGAGGTGATGCTCAACATCCTCGGCGAGCGCGTGCTGGGCCTGCCCGGTGACGTACGCGTCGACCGAGACGTCGCATGGAGCAAGGTTCCCCGCAACTGAAGCAGTGGGGCCGAGTCAGGCCCCTACGTGCAACAGCACGCCCATGTACATCGCAGCGATTCCGGTGAGGGCGCCGAGCGCCCCACCCACCGCAAGGGCCGCCTTGCTGCGCCCGTTCGCGTGCACCACGGCGAAGATTCCTGAGGCTGCGGCCACTGCGATCTTCAGCAACACGGTTCCCTGATACCCCCCGCTCGAAGTGGTGATGTCGACCGCCATCAGGTTCCAGACCCCGGTCAGCACCGCCACGCCGAATGCCGGCCACGCGACACGGGCGAAAGCATTCGCGACCACCTTTGTCGCGGTCGGATGTGAGCGGCGCAGCGACGGCACCACGCCAGCGAGGGCGATCTGGCCACCGACCCACACCGATGCGGCGAGTACGTGCAGGAAGATACGGACGCTGGCGAGGGTGGGGGAGAGCATGCCCGCGAGGCTATTCAGTGTGCAGCGCGGCGAGCACATCGCTGGCCGCGAGGGCACGATCGTCGTGCGAAGACGACACATCGGCGGGCCCGCCGCTCATCGCCGCGGCCGCCACGCCGATCGCCGACTGGAGCTCGCGGATGTTGCGCGGCGGGGGGAAGTACTCGTCCTCGTCGGTGACTCGCACGACTTCCACGCCGAGGGTGGGCGACAGGAAGGCGATGATCGCCTCGACCAGTTCCTCCGGTGCCGACGCCCCTGCAGTGACGCCCACCGTGCCTGCGAAATTGCTCGGCAATTCCTCGACCGTGTTGATGCGGAACACCGACGGACACCCTGCCTCGACCGCGAGCTTCTCGAGGGCCCGGGTGTTGGAGGAGTTCGACGAGCCGATGACGACAATCGAGTCACAGCGCGGCGCCATCGCCATCAGTGCGGACTGCCGGTTCGTGGTGGCGAAGCACAGGTCACTGCGCCCGGGCGACCATGTGTCGGGGAAACGGTCGCGTACGGCCACCGCCACGTCGCTCCAGTCGCGGTGTGAGAGCGTGGTCTGTGCCAGCAATGCCACCGGCTCCTCGAACTGCGGCAGGGCCAGCACCTCGGCCACGCTCTCGACTCGGCTGATGGCGTGAGGGGCAACGGCCATAGTGCCCACGGCCTCCTCGTGGCCCTCGTGGCCGACGTACACGATGCGATAGCCCTTGCCGGCGCGCACCTTCACCTCGTGGTGCACCTTGGTGACCAGGGGGCACACACTGTCGACGACATACGAGCCACGGGCCCGGGCAGCGGCCACCACCTCTGGGGCGGAGCCATGGGCCGACAGCATGATCGGTCGCCCCTCGGGCACCTCGGCGATGTCGTCGACGAAGACAACACCCTGCGCCTCGAAACGTTGCACGACGATCTTGTTGTGCACGATCTCGTGGTAGCAGTAGACGGGAGGCTCGAAGCTGCGCACCATCCAGGCCAGTGCCTTGATGGCCATCTCGACCCCGGCGCAGAAGCCCCGCGGCTCGGCCAGCAGCACTCGGTCGACGCTCACGCACCGCAGGCTACCGGCAGCGTCGTCGGGGCGCCGGTAGCGTGCTGGGCATGTCGTCGCCCACTGTTGTCGCTGTCGCGCCCGGTTCGCCGGCCGCGCACGCCGGTCTGCAGGTCGGCGACGTGGTGACCGCACTGAACGGCACCGTGCCCCGCGACGTCATCGAGTGGCGCTTCGCTGCGGACGACGCGGAGGTCGCCCTCGACGTCCTGCGCGGCGGTCTGGAGCTGTCGATCGAGGTGCAGAAACGAGCCGGTGAGCCGCTCGGGGCCGAGGTGTCGAGCGCGGTGTTCGATCGGGTCCGCACCTGCGACAACCACTGTGAGTTCTGCTTCATCTACCAACTGCCGAAGGGGTTGCGCCGCAGCCTGTACCTCAAGGACGATGACTACCGACTCTCGTTCCTGTACGGCAACTTCACGACCCTGACCCGCTTCACCGAAGCCGACCTCGAGCGTGTCGTCACCGAACGCCTCTCGCCGTTGAACGTCAGCATCCACGCGACCGACCACGAGGTGCGCAACCGGATGCTCAAGAACCCCCGTGGCGGGATGAGCCTGAGGTGGCTGCGGGCGCTGCTCGACCACGGCATCGCGGTTCGTGGCCAGATCGTGCTCTGCCCTGGCGTGAACGGCGGCGACGTGTTCGAGCGCACCATGGCCGGTGTGCTCGACCAGTACCCGGAACTCGAGTCCGTCGCCGTGGTGCCGCTCGGGCTCAGCCGCTACAACACCGAGGCCGCGATGCGCCTGCACACGGTCGACGAGGCCCGCGCGATGGTGCAGGCCGTCCACGAGTGGCAGCAGGTGTTCCTGCAGCGCCTCGGGCGGCGGATGGTGTTCGCCGCGGACGAGTACTACCTGATGGCACAGCAGTCCTTCCCCGATGCGAACGACTACGAGGGCTTCGGCATGCACGAGGACGGCATCGGGATGGCCCGAACGTTCGAAGCCGAGTTCCTCGGGCGAGCCGAACAGCCGACCGGCACGCACGCCGGTTTCTTCGCCTGGGTCGACGCTGCGCCGGCCGAGGGCTACCGGGCGCCGAGGAATCCGGCGGGCGACACCGGGCTGCGAGGCAATGGGGCAGGGTTCACACCTGTCGCACTCGGTCTGCGTCGGGATGCGCCCGTCGGCATCCTCACCGGCGAATACGGTGCCCGGGTGCTTGCCCCGCTCGTCGAGTCGCTCGGTCGGCCTGATGTGCGGCTGCTGCCCGTGCGGAACGAGTTCTTCGGTGGCAACACCTCCGTCACCGGCCTGATGGTGGGCGGCGACATCGCGCGGGTGCTCGGCGACGAGCCGCAGGGCCACCGCTACCTGCTGCCCGACGTCTGCCTCAGCGACGGCCGTTTCCTCGACGGCACCACTGTCGCCGATCTTCCCCGTGCCGTCGAGGTGGTCCCCACCGACGGCCTCGCCCTGCGCCGGGCGCTCGGCGCACCAGTCCCGGAGCACGCATCATGAGCCTTCCCACCGTGGTGGTGGTCGGTCGACCGAACGTCGGCAAGAGCACCCTTTTCAATCGCATCGTCGGCGGGCAGGTGGCGATCGTGGAGGACCGCCCCGGCGTGACCCGCGACCGCAAGGAGACCGAGGCCGAGTGGCTGGGCACGCGCTTCCTGCTCGTCGACACGGGCGGCTGGTTGCCGGGCGGAACCGAACTCGATGCCAAGGTCAGCCGTCAGGTCGAGGCCGCGGTGAAGAGCGCCGACGTGGTGCTGTTCGTCGTCGATGCCTCGGTCGGTCTCACCGAGGACGACGAGTCCGTCGCCCAATGGCTGCGACGCATCAAGGCACCGGTGCTCGTGGTGGCGAACAAGGCCGACAACGAACGCCGCGAGAACGACCGCTGGGAGTTCTTGGCGATGGGTCTGGGCGAGCCGGTTCCGGTCAGCGCCCTGCACGGTCGGCGTGCGGGTGACCTGCTCGACGAGGTCTGCGCGCTGCTGCCCGAAGGTTCGCAGGCCGCGGTCGACGAGCCGGAGATCCCCGAGGACGACGAGGGCGCGCCACTGTGGAATCCGGCCGACGCGCCTCCGCCCCGCGTCGCCATCGTGGGCCGGCCGAACGTGGGCAAGAGCACGCTGTTCAACCGCCTGGTGGGGGAGGACCGTTCGGTGGTGCACGACATGGCCGGCACCACCCGTGACGCGATCGACACGCTGGTCGACACGCCGGATGGACCGATCGTGTTCGTCGACACCGCTGGCATGCGCCGTCGCAGCCGCATCGACGACTCTGCCGAGTACTACTCGATGGTGCGGGCCCTGCGTGCCATCGACGACGCCGACATCGCGCTGCTCGTCATCGATGCGACCGAGGGTGTGACCTCGCAGGACCAACGCCTTGCCGAGCGAGTCGACGCGAGCGGTTGCCCCATCGTGGTGATGCTCAACAAGTGGGAACTGATCGACGACGCCGAGCAACGAGCCGAGATCGAGATCCAGGTGCGCCGGATGCTGCACTTCGTCGGTGACGCACCGCTGCTGAAGGTGTCTGCACTGACCGGCAAGGGCGTGCACAAGCTGCGCCCGGTGCTGCAGGATGCGATCGAGCAGTACCACCGACGCGTGCCCACCCGCGACGTGAACCGGGTCATCTCCGATGCGCAGCAGCGACAACCAGCCGGCCACGGGCTGAAGGTGCTGTACGCGCTGCAGGGAGCAACCGATCCGCCCACGTTCACCCTGTTCGTCAACCGCGAACTGCCGCCTTCGTACCTTCGCTATCTCGAACGCTCGATCCGCGAGGCCTTCGATTTCGGGGCCACGCCGATCAAGCTGAAGGTCCGCAAGAGGAGCGAGTGAGCACATGCCGTTCTGCGAGGACTGTGCGAAGTACTGGGCGCCCTCCGCGATGCGTGAGGACGGTGCTTGCCCCACCTGCGAGCGCGTGCTCGAGGCACCGGCCGCCAGCGGTCGGGTGTCGGCGAAGAACATCGACGTGCGGCGTCTTGCAGCAGGTGAGGACGGCGTACCTGCCAAGGCCCCGTGGCACTTCAAACTGCTGATGGTGCTGCTCGCCGCATACCTCGCATGGCGAGTGGTGCAGTTGTTCGTCTAGTCGGTAGGGTGTTCGCCGCCACGGGCTGTGGCGCAGCTTGGTTAG
>JBJTXX010000418.1:0-627 GCA_046082485.1 Actinomycetota bacterium | reverse complement strand
ATCAGCACGACCTGCGGCGAGAAGCCGGGCCTGCGGCACAGATCGGCGGCACGCCGCAGCACCTCGACCATCGCAATCGATCCCTTGAGATCGGCGACGGCCGGGTCGGCTTCGGGCATGCCCGTGATGCCCGGCAGCAGGTTCGCCCAACTCTTCATCAGCACCATCGACTCGCCGAGGGAGGGCAGCACGCGCTCGATGTACTGCAGGAACAGGCTCGAGGGCCCCACCACCAACACGCCGTTGTTCTCGATGCGCTCGCGGTGGGTGAACAACAGATAGGCCGCACGGTGCAACGCCACCACGGTCTTCCCGGCACCGGGTCCGCCGCTCACCACCACCGGACCGGGCATCGGCGCGCGGATGATGTGGTCCTGGTCGCTCTGGATGGTGGCGACGATGTCGCCCATGTGCCCGGTTCGGTCGCGGTTGAGGGCTACCAGCAGCGCGCCCTCACCCACGAGGTGCCCGGCGGTGCTGCCGACGGACGTCAGGTCGAGCAGGTCGTCCTCCATCGCCAACAGGGTGCGGCCGTCGCAGACGAAGTGACGGCGCATCTCCATGCCCATCGGGTCCATCGCGGTGGCGCGGTAGAACGTCGACGCGATGGGCGTGCGCCAGTCGACC
>JBJTXX010000417.1:0-1254 GCA_046082485.1 Actinomycetota bacterium | reverse complement strand
CGAACACTGGAACGGGCAGCGGCGCACTGCCCGACACCAGCAGGCGGGCGCCGCGCAGCGCGTGGGCTGCCTGTGGTTGGGCGCACACCCTGCCCCAGACCGTCGGCACACCGAAGTAGAGCGTGCCCTTCGCTGCTGCGTACGCCTCGGGCGTCGGTCGACCAGTGTGCACGAGACGACTGCCCACGTGCAGGGGCCCCAGCACGCCCAGCACCAGACCGTGCACGTGGAACAACGGCAGGCCGTGCACCAGCACGTCGTCGGGCGTCCAGTGCCACGCCGCGGCCAGACCGTCGAGACCGGCGGCGACCGCCCGACGCGAGAGCACGGCTCCCTTCGGCGCCCCGGTGGTGCCCGACGTGTACATCACCAACGCCGTGGCCGTGTCGGGCACGTCGGGCAAGGCTCCCGCGACCTGCATGGACTCCGGAAGCGGCAGCGCCCCCGAGTCGCGGATGACGTGCTCGCGCTCGACCGGGCCGGCATCGGGTGGCACCGGCACCACGGGCACCCCGGCCAGCAGTCCGGCCATCACGGCGGTGACCGTCGTCATCGTGGGCGTGGCATCGACCCAGACGGCCGGCATGCCGACCATCGCCGAGGCGAGCAACGATGCTCGCTCGTGCAGTTCGTAGCGGGTGAGACGCTGGCCAGCGACCTCGATGTCGCCGTTCCCGCTCATCCGACCGCGGTGGCGATGGTGGCCTCGAAACGGCGCTGCCACTCGGCGAAGGCGGCGTTCAGGCGACGGCGGTCACCTGTGGCGAGCAGGTCCATCACCAGACCCGTGAAGGCGGCCTTCGCGAGCGAGGCCTCCATCACGGCTGCGTCGTGGGTCATCCCCTGCCGCTGCAGGTGGAGCTCGAGATTGTGTCGCCACACACCGATCTGGTCGGCGCGCACCTCTCCCGACAGACCGGTGATGTCGGTGTCGAGCGCCGCGGCCTCGTAGTTCAGCCGCACCAGCGAGAGGTTGTACTCGGATTCGTTGAGCCACCGCCACCACTTGCGGTACAGCTGCGGAGTGGTCATGTTCGGGGTGCGGGCCAGCCAGGCGCGCTGCACCTCGGACTGGATGTCGGTGGCCCGCTGCAGCGCTGCGGCGAGGAGGTCCTCCTTCGAGCCGAAGTGGTGCACCAGTCGGTTGATGCTCACCCCGAGCGACGCGGCCATGGGGCGCAGCGTGGCCTGGGCCAAGCCGTGCGCGGCGAGGTACTCGACGATGCGGTCAAGCAGTTCCTGCCGGCGTTCCAG
>JBJTXX010000416.1:0-2640 GCA_046082485.1 Actinomycetota bacterium | reverse complement strand
CGACGCCGCGCTGCTGCGCCCTGGCCGTATCGACCGCATCTACAAGGTCGGCTACCCGATGAAGGAAGGCCGCAAGCGCACGTACGACGGCTACTTCGCGAAGGTGCGCCACACCCTCACCGACGACGACGTCGAGCGCCTGGCCGTGATGACGCCCTACAGCACGGGCGCCAGCATCAAGGACCTCGTCAACGAGGCACTGCTGGTGGCACTGCGCGACGGCCGCGAGATCGTGACGTGGAACGACGTCGTTCGCGCCCGCTACCTGCGCAAGGTCGGCGAGCACGAGCACGTCGACTACATCGAGCGCGAACGCCACGCCATCGCCATCCACGAGGCCTGCCACGCCGTCGCCGCGAACCTCCGCCGCAAGGACCTCGTCATCGACTTCGTGAGCATCGAACCGGGTGGCAGCTACCTGGGCGTGGTGTCGAGCACGTACGACGACGAGACGTTCCTGCGCTGGAAGAGCACCTTCGAGATCGACATCCTCGTGTCGCTGGCGTCGCTGGCGGGCGAGCGGCTGTTCTTCGACGGGGATTCCTCGGCGGGTGTCAGCGGCGACCTGCGCAACGCCACCACCATCAGCAGCTGGATGGAAGCCATGTGGGGCATGGGGGCCACGCTGTCGTCGGCCCCGGCGCTGAAGGAGAACGTCGGCGGCGGGTTCCCCGGCGCGGGCGGCGGCGACGAGGCCGAGGGCGCGCCCAAGCCGCCCAGCGGCCTTCCCGATCGCATCGAGGCCCGCCTCGGACGCGTGTACGAGGAAGCGGTGCAGTTGCTCACCGAGCACCGGGCCATGGTGCTGGCCGTGGCCCACGCGCTCGAGACCCACAAGACGATCAGTGGCGAGGACGTCGAGGCGATCATCAGCGGCGAGGTCGGCCCCCGGGTCGACGGTCGTGTCTACCACCGTCCGGAGTTCATCGACGTCGCCGAGGAATACCACGCCTCTGCGCTCGAGGCCCACCGCGACGTCGACGACGTGCGTGCTCCCCTGCCGGTGCTGCCACCGGTCGAGTGATGTTCACCGACGAGGAGCGCTACCGGTTCGACCTGCAGGGCTTCGTCGTGCGCCGCGGCGTGCTCGCCGCGACCGAGATCGCTCGCCTGCACGACGAGATCGACGCGCTTGCACTGCCCGATGCAGCGGAGTCCATCCAGTCACAGCGGTTCGTCGGACTGCTGGAGGCCGGCGGGCTGCTGCGTGACCTGATGGACCACCCGGTCGTGCTGGGCATGGTGCGCGAGTTGTGTGGCCCGCAGGTGCGGCTCGCCCACGCCTACGGCATCATCATGGCGCCCGGCACCAGCGGCCTCGGTCTGCACGGCGGGGCGATCCCCTTCGACCCGGCGCAGTACTACCTCGTCGACGTCACGGGCATCCACACCGGTCTGGTGGCCGTGCAGTGGGCGGTCAGCGACCACGCACCTGGCGACGGAGGCTTCTGCTGCGTGCCCGGTTCCCACAAGGCCCAGTTCCCTCGCCCGGCCTCGATGGGGTTCGGCCACCCACTGGTGCGCGAGGTGCCCCTGCTGGCCGGCGACGTGGTGCTGTTCACCGAGGCGCTCACGCACGGCACGCTGCCGTGGAAGGCGCCCCATCAGCGGCGCAGCGTGCTGTACAAGTACTCCCCCGGTTCCTCCTCCTGGGACCGGCGACCGGTGTGCACCGCGGAGACATTGCCGCTGCTCACCGATCGGCAGCGGCGGCTCTGCCAGCCCCCGTCCGTCGCCTGGCACGAACCCGTATGAACACGGTGCAGGCCCGGTACGCCCCCGATGCGTCCATGCGTCGGCTGCGCTTCCGCGAACAGGTCTCGCCCTCGCTGTGGTTCGTGCCCGGGCTGTTCGTGGTCGGGGCCATCGTGCTGTCGCGACTCACGCTGTTCATCGACCACCGGCACGGCTCGTTCAGCAGCCCCAGCTGGCTCGTGATCGATGACCCCGATGCGGCCGCCCTGTTCACCGGCTCCGTCTCCGCGGCGATGCTGTCGTTCGTGGCGATGGTGTTCTCCACGACGTTCATCGCCATCCAGTTGGCGGGCGCCCAGTACTCGCCGCGTGTCGTGCGCGTGTTCGTGCGGTCACGGCTCACCCACGTCACCCTCGGGCTGTTCCTCGCCACGTTCGTGGTGGCGATGAGCGCGCTGATCGACACCCGCGGACGCGAACCCGAGAAGGTGCCGGTGCTGACCGTCGCCATCGTGGTGGTGCTGTTGATCCTCACGCTCGGCGTGTTCGTGGTGTTCGTGCACGGCATGTCGATGGTGCTGCGCATCCAGTACCTGTCGGCGCGCATCACCCGCGACGGCCGGGCCAGCATGCTCGAGGTCTTCTGCCCGGCCGCCCAGACGCTCGAAGCAACGGTCCCCGAGCACTCGCAGGATGTCCTGGTGCGGCACACCGCGCCGAGTGGCGTGGTGCAGGCCTTCAGCCGCAAGGGTCTGGTGGAACTCGCCGCCCAGCACGATGTGGTCATCGACCTGTTGATCGAGACCGGTGCGCATGTCGGCACCGGCACCCCACTGGCCGTGGTGCGTACCTCGGGCACCGCACCCACTGCCGAGCAGATCGTCACCCACTTCGTGCTCGGCCACGAACGCACCATGTATCAGGACCCCCGGCTGGCGCTGCGCC
>JBJTXX010000415.1:0-838 GCA_046082485.1 Actinomycetota bacterium | reverse complement strand
CAGGCGGACCGGGCGGCCGTTCTCGTAGTCGATGGTCACCTTCGTCTTGCCGTCGGGGCGCAGGTACGGCAGCACACCGGCCTTGCGGACCTCGGTGAGGCGCTCGGCCAGACGGTGCGCGAGCCAGATCGGCATCGGCATGAGGTCGGGGGTCTCGTCACACGCGTACCCGAACATCATTCCCTGGTCGCCGGCACCCTGCAGTTCGAGTTGGTCCTCGGCGCTGCCGGTACTGCGGACTTCCTCGCTCTTGTCGACGCCCTGCGCGATGTCGCTGCTCTGTTCGTCGATGCTGACGATGACGCCGCAGGTGTTGCCGTCGAAGCCGTAGGCCGCGTTGTCGTAGCCGATCTCGTTGATGACCTCGCGCGCGAGCTTGGGGATGTCGACGTAGCCGCTGGTCGTGATCTCGCCGGCAACCACGCACAGGCCGGTCGTGAGCAGCGTCTCGCAGGCCACACGGCCGTGGGGATCCTCGGTGAGGATCGCATCGAGGACTGCATCGCTCACCTGGTCGGCCATCTTGTCGGGATGGCCCTCGGTGACGCTCTCGGACGTGAAGGTGAAGGTGCTCACTGGGCTCCTCGGGTTGCGGTTTGCGGGTGGGTGCCGCGAATGGCGTTCACAGTATCCAGAACGGCCTTCGCAACAGTTCCTTTGTCGCTGAGTTCGACGACGTTGGACGAGCCGTCGGCCAGCAGGAGCGTCACGGCGTTCGTGTCGTGCTGGAAGCCGACACCCGGCGCGCTGACGTCGTTGGCAACGATGAGGTCGAGTCGCTTGCGCTGCAGTTTGGCAGTGGCGTTGCGCAGCAGGTCGTCGGTCTCGGCCGCGAAGC
>JBJTXX010000414.1:0-1980 GCA_046082485.1 Actinomycetota bacterium | reverse complement strand
GGCCACCGCATGGCCACGCTGTCGAGGTCGCTCGGCAGCGAGGCGACGGGTAGCGTCTCTGGGCGCCACGTGGCTCGGACAGTGGAGATGTGATGATCGACGAAGTACGTGCGGCAACCGATGCCGCAGTGGCGCGACTGGCCGAGGTGGCCACGCTTGCGCAAGCGCAGGCCCTCGAGACCGAGGTGCTGGGCAAACGCGGACCATTCGCGGAGCTGAAGACGCGCCTCGGCGGTCTTGCGACCGTCGACGAGAAGAAGTCCGCCGGCCAGGCGCTCAACGAAGCCATGCTGCAGGTCGCGGCGGCGCTGCAGCAGCGCATGGTCGAACTGAAGGGTGCCGAGCGCGCAGTGCAGCTCGAGGCGGAGCGCGTCGACCTCACCGAGGTGCTGAGCCGCCCGGGCCGTGGGCACGCCCACATCGTGACGCAGGCCTGGGAGCGTCTCGAGGACGTGTTCGTCGGGCTGGGTTTCCAGGTGGCGGAGGGGCCCGAGGTCGAGACCGACTGGTACAACTTCGAGGCGCTCAACATGCCGCCCAGCCACCCGGCGCGCAGCATGCACGACACGTTCTACGTCGACCACGGTGCCCCCGGCAGCACGGTGTTGCGAACCCACACGTCGCCGGTCCAGATCCGCGTCATGCAGACCATCGAGCCGCCGATCTACATGGTGATGCCGGGTCGGGTGTTCCGCAACGAGACCACCGATGCCACGCACCTCGCGGTCTTCCACCAGATCGAGGGCCTCGTGATCGACCGCGGCATCACCCTCGCCGACCTGGCCGGCACCATCGAGTCCTTCACCAAGGCATTCTTCGGGGAAGGTTTCAGCAGTCGCCTGCGGCCGAGTTACTTCCCGTTCACCGAACCGTCCGCCGAGTTCGACATCCGCACACCTGCCGGGAACTGGCTGGAACTGGGTGGCTGCGGCATGGTGCACCCCAACGTGCTGCTTGCCGGAGGCCTCGACCCCGAGGAATGGAGCGGCTTCGCCTTCGGCTTCGGCATCGACCGCATGGCAAAGGAGCGCCACGCCGTGGGCGACGTGCGCGACATGTACACCAACGACATCCGGTTCGTGGAGCAGTTCTGATGAAGATCGTTCACTCCTGGCTGCAGGAACTGGTGCCCGTCGGCGACGACGTCGACGCCATCGCCGATGCCATCACCCATCTCGGTCTCGCCGTCGAGGAGGTGCGGCGAGTCGGCGGCACCGTGTCCGGCGTGGTGACCGCCCGCGTGCTGCGCACCGAGCGGCACCCTGACGCCGCGAAGGTGCACAGGGTGTGGGTCGACACCGGTGACGGCGTCGAGCGCCACGTGTGGTGCGGCGCCTTCAACATGGCCGCCGGCGACATCATCCCGCTCGCCACGCCGGGCACCGTGATGCCCGACGGCCGGGCCATCGAGCCCAAGCCGATCCTCTCCATCCCCAGCCAGGGCATGCTCTGCTCGGCTCGCGAACTGGGCCTCGGCGACGACCACAGCGGCATCCTCATCCTCCCCGAGGGAACGTCGCTGGGCGTCCCTTACGGCGAGGCACTCGGTCTCGGCGAGGAGGTCGTGTACGACATCGACGTGCTGCGCAATCGGCCCGATGCCTACGGCCACATGGGTGTCGCCAGGGATGTCGCCGCGCACTTCGGCCTGCCGCTCGCACCGTCGCCCCTTCCTGCTGCGCCCACCGCGGGGTTGCGCAGTGCTCCCGTCGAGATCGTGGCCGGTGATCGCTGCCCGCGGTTCACCACAGTCGTACTCTCGGGCATCGAGGTCGGCCCTTCCCCGGAGTGGATGGTGCGACGATTGGCAGCGGCCGGAATGCGGTCGATCAACAACGTCGTCGACGTCAGCAACTACGTGATGCTCGAGACCAATCAGCCGAACCATGCGTACGACCTCGGCACCCTCGGTGGTGGGGGCTTCCGCATCCGTCTCGCTGCCGAAGGCGAGACGATCATCACGCTCGACGACGTGCAGCG
>JBJTXX010000413.1:0-4408 GCA_046082485.1 Actinomycetota bacterium | reverse complement strand
CGCCACGAGGTTCTTGCCGATGTCGTGGATGTCGCCCTTCACCGTGCCGATGACCACCTTGCCGACGGGTTCGGCGCCGGTCTCGGCCAGCAGGGGGCGCAGGATCTCCATGCCGGCTTTCATGGCGTTGGCCGACAGCAGCACCTCGGGCACGAACAGGATGCCGTCGCGGAAGTCGATGCCGACGATGCGCATGCCCTCCACGAGGGCGTCGTTCAGCACCTTGTCGGGGGCCCAGCCACGGTCGAGCAGGATCATCGTGCCCTCGGCGATCTCGGGCGCGAGTCCGTCGTAGAGGTCCTCGTGCATCTGGGTGACGAGTTCGTCGTCGGGAAGTGCTGCCAGATCCAGGTCGTCGCCGTCGCTCATGCCCGCTCCTCGGAGAGTGTTCCACCATGCGGAATCAATCCGCATGGTGGAACTCTAGCAGGTCACCCTGCCCGCACGCGACTCAGGTGTTGCGAATAGTCGGGGTGGCTCATCAGCGCACGACACCGCTCGAAACGGCCGACGGCGTACGCCCAGAAGTCATCGGCCGGGTTCTGGTTCACGTGCTGGATCATGCCCCACAGCGTCCAGAGCAGGTCGCACATGGCTTTGTAGGCAACCATCCGGCCGACCTCGGCCGCCGGTGGTTCGCCCCCGAAGTATGCGCGCAGCAGGGCGGCCTCCTGATCGGGTCCGAACCCGCCTTCCACGGACAGGTCGCCGAGGTCCCACATCGGGTCATTGTTGCCCGAGTACTCGTAGTCGATCACGTACATGCGCTCGCCGGTGTCGAGGAGGTTCTCGCACAGCGGGTCACAGTGGCTCGGCACCAAGGGGCGTGCGGTGGCCTCGAGGGCGGCCCTGGTGGCCTCGGCGGTGGCCTGCAGTTCCTCGTAGCCGTCCGGCAGGGTGGCACCCTTGCTGGCGAGCAGTGCCTTGTATTCGTCGATCATGCCGAACAGGTCGAAGTCGGTGGCGAACGGCGTGGCACGGGTGTGCAGTTCGCGGAATGCCCTGCCCGCGCGGGCGCAGGCCTCGAGGTCTGCGAAGCGCTCGGCGTTCATGGTGGCAGCACCATCGACGAAACGGGTGACCATCAGCCCGTCGGCGGCATCGAAGAACACGACTTCGGCGTTCACGCCCGCCGCCGACGCGGACCGCGCCGCGACCTCCTCGTTGGTGCGACTGATGTACTCGGCGGTGCCGGCGCCGGGAATGCGCAGCACGTAGCGGGCGTCGGCGTGCTCGAAGAGGTGGTTGACGTTGGTGAGGCCGGCCAGGCGAGTGGTGGGGCAGTCGGCGGGGAAGCCTGCCCGGGTGAGTGCGTCGGCGCTGTCGGTCATCGTGGTGTCCTCGGGTTCAGATCGCCTCGACACGAACGTCGGGCTCGTCGTACAGGAGTTGGCGGAGATCGTGCGGGTCGCCAGTGAGCAGCGTCGACGGTGCCTGACGGACGGCCTCGGCGGCCACCAAGGCGTCGATGGTGTTCGAGGTTCCTGCTCCGGCCAGCAGCGCCCCGGCACGGCGCGCAGTGGGCTCGTCGAGCGGCGGGTGGGGCTGGAGGCGGTGCAGCACCAGGTTCGTCGAAGCATCGCGGGGGCCGTGGCCGCGGGTGGCCTCGGCCACCACCACCATGGGGACGCGCACCTCGGTGCCTGCGCGTTGCGCGGCGTCGATCAGTGCCCGCAGGCGTCGGTCGCCCCGGGCCAGACCGATCACTGCTCCGGTGTCGAGGACCAATGTGCCGAGAGCTCGTCGAACCATGCCGCGCCCTCCTTCCGCTCTGCGTCGGTGAGCGAGCCGTAGCGCTGGTCGAGGTCGTCGAGCAGGGCGCGAACGGGGTCGACACGAAGCCGCTGGCGGATCGCCTCGACCACGAACGCCGACACCTCACCGGACGGCACCCGATCGCGCAGTTCGGCGGCGAGGTCCTCCTCGACGGTGATGGTGATGCGTACGGCAGTCATGGAGAGATCATACTCATGGTATGATCAGCGGCGCAAACGTTCGCCGGTGGGGTCGTGCAGTGGGCGGTCGTGGCGGATCGCCGGGATGGGCTCGCCGTAGACCTCGATCACGAAATCGGTGCGGGCGAGCAACTCCACGGGTAGGTATCCGTAGGCGACGGGCTTGCCCACGGAGTGGCCGAAGTTCGCGGAGGTCGTGAAGCCCACCACAGTGCCGTCGGCGATGATCGCCTCGCCGCTCACCGGGTAGGCCATGGCCTCGAGCGTGAACGTGCTCAGCCGCCGCTGCACGCCCGACTCCTTCTGGGCGACCAGGGCGTCGCGACCGAGGAAGTCGCCCTTCTTCAGGTTGACGCGCCACCCGAGCCCTGCCTCCCACGGCGTGGTGTCGGGGGTGATGTCGGTGCTCCAGTAGAGATAGCCCTTCTCCATCCGCATCGTGTCGATGGCCCGGTAGCCGACGTCGACGATGCCGTGCTGTTCGCCGGCGGCGCGCAGCGTCTCGTACACGTGCGCCGCATACTCCGTGGGGATGTGCAGTTCCCAGCCCAGTTCGCCGGTGTAGCCGATGCGAAGGGCCAGCACGGGCGCCGAGCCGATGGTGATCTCCCGGGCCGTGGCGTAGGGGAACGACTCGTTGCTCACGTCGTCCTCGCAGGCGGCCTGCAGCACCAGACGGCTCTTCGGGCCACACAGGTTGATGACGGCTCGTGCCGAGGTGAGGTCGCGCACGATCACGCTGCCGTCATCGGGCGAGTTGCTGCGGATCCAGCCCATGTCGTGGGCGCCGAACGCCGCGCCGGTCACCACGTACCAACTGTCCGCGGCGGTGCGGGTGATCGTGAGGTCGCACTCGATGCCCCCGCGCTCGTTGCACAGCTGCGTGTAGATCGCGGAGCCGACCGGTTTGTCCATGTCGGCGACGCTCAGCCACTGGACGGCGGCGAGCGAGCCAGGGCCGGTGATCTCGAACTTGGCGAACGAGGTCTGGTCGATGAGGGCCACCCCCTCGCGCACGGCACGGTGCTCGGCGCCCACGTGAGCGAACCAGTTCGGCGCCTCGAACGACGGACGGTCGACGGGGTCGATGTCATCGGGGGCGAACCACAGCGGGCGCTCCCAACCGCCACGACTGCCGAACACTGCTCGCCGACCGGCCAGTTCGCCGTGCAGCGGACTGCGCCGGATGCCTCGTGCCGTCACCTTCTCGCTGCCGGGGGCAGCCAGCTTGTAGTGGTGGGCGTACATCTCGACCATGCGGCGATCCATGAAGTGCCGAGTGGTGTGGTGGAACGAGAAGCGGCGCACGTCGAGGGGCCAGAGGTCCAGCGACGGCCGGCCCTCCAGCATCCACTCGGCCATCATCTTGCCGGCCCCACCGCCCGCGGCGATGCCGTACAGGAACCCGGTGGCCACGAAGTAGTTGTCGAGTTCGGGCACTCGACCCATCACGAAGTCGGCATCGGCGGAGTAGGGGATGGGCCCGTTCAGCAGGGTGCGGATGCCCGCCTGCTCGAGGCACGGTGTGCGCTTGGTGCCGAGTTCCGCGAGTCGGGCGAACCGGTCGAAGTTGGGGTCGAACAGTTTGCGCTGGAAGGGGGAGGGGATGCCTTCCGTCCCGAAGGCGATGGTGTCGGGCTCGTAGCCGCCGAGCAGCAGACCCGGGCCGTCGGGCTTGTAGTACACGAGGTGGTCGGGGTCGCGCATCGTGGGCATCTTCCCCAGTTCGACGGGCGTGTAGCCCTCGATCGGGCCGCTCAGCATGTACTGGTGCTCTACGGCCGTGGCGGGGATGCGCACGCCCGCCATGCGACCCACCTCCATGCCCCACATGCCCGCGGCGTTCACCAGCATCTCGCATTCCACGGTGCTGCCGTCCTCGAGGTGCACCGTGGTGCAGCGGCGGCCGTCCACGGTGATCGACACCACCTTGCTGTGCTCGCGGATCACGGCGCCGCGCATGCGTGCACCGCGGGCGATCGCCATGGTGACGCTGGCGGGGTCGATGTAGCCGTCGGTGGGCAGGAACGCGGCCGCCAGCACGTCCTCGGTGCTCATCAGGGGGAACAGTTCCTGGGCACGTTGGGGCGAGATGATCTCCATCGGCAGGCCGAAACTCTTGGCCATCGTGGCCAGCCGCTTCAGTTCCATCACACGCTCGGGCGAGCACGCCAGGCGCAGGCTGCCGGTCTCGTGCCAGTCGACGGCCTGGCCGGTCTCGGCCTCGAGGCCGCGGTACATCTCGACCGACTGCTCGAGCATTCGGGTGGTGTTGCGCGACGAGCGCAACTGCCCAACGAGACCGGCAGCGTGCCACGTGGCGCCGTCGGTCAACTGGTGCTGCTCGAGCAGCACGACGTCGGTCTCGCCCATCTTCGTGAGCCAGTAGGCGATCGAGCACCCGAGGATGCCGCCGCCGATGATGACGATTCGCTTCATGACTTCACCCGTCC
>JBJTXX010000412.1:0-1233 GCA_046082485.1 Actinomycetota bacterium | reverse complement strand
TCGCCGACCTCGCCCTCGGCGTGGCAACCGACCACGGTGATCACTCGCTGCGGGTTCATGTCGCTCCTTCCGCGGGTCTCGCGTCTCACCCGTGCCGGGTGCGGCGACTGTAACGCGCACCGCTGTTCAGGCGACTGTGTGTCAGTCGGCCGTGCGCCCCACGGTGAAGCCACCGTCGAAGTAGATGGTCTGACCCGTGAGATAGGCCATCGACGGCGACATGATCATGGCGATCAACTCGGCCAGGTCGTCGGCCTGTCCGAAATGGCGGACGGGAATCTGCGCCAGGTATGCGCGCTCGCGTTCGCTGCCCACCGGGTTGTAGGTGCGGAACAGTTCGGTCTCGATGGGGCCGGGCGCCACGGTGTTCACCGTGATGCCGCGGGTGGCCAACTCCAGCGCCCACGTGCGTGTCATCGAGGCGAGCGCCGCCTTCGACGCCCCGTAGGCGGTGCGGTTCGGGGCGCCGAGTGCCACGACCGAGCCGATGTTCACGATGCGCCCGCCGTCGTGCATCCGTCGTGCGCACGCGGCGGCCAACGAGGCCGGCACCACGGTGTTGAGGTGCAGCACGGCCGCCAGATCGGCCTCGTCGAGGTCGTCGAGGGATTGGTCAAGACCACGACCGGCATCGTTCAACAGTCCCCACACCGACGGGAGTTCGCCGATGGCATCACACACATGCTGAACCCCCTGGGAGGAGGCGAGGTCGGCCTCGATGAACCGGCCACCACCCCACTGCTCGGGCCGTGTGCGGGCCACGCCGATCACGTCGTAGCCGTCGGTCCACAGTCTGCGGCTGACCGCGAACCCGATGCCGCGGGACGCGCCGGTCACCACCACCACGCCACGGTCGTTCGCCGCCGTCATGTGAACCTCGTCAGTCGGCAACGGAGAGGATGCGCACCGGCAGTTCGCGCGGGCCGCGGATCTGGCCGACGCTCCAGCGGGTGTCGCCGGCGAGCTCGAACCGCGGGAAGCGCCGCACGAACTCCTCCACCGCCACCTTCAGTTCGAGCCGGGCGAGGTTCGAACCGATGCACCGGTGGATGCCGAGCCCGAAGGCCGCGTGGCGGTTCTCCTGACGGTCGATGAGGAACGTGTCGGGCTGTTCGAACTGCAGCGGGTCGCGGTTCGCCGCCGGGAACGGCAGCAGCACCCAGTCGTCCTGCTTCATCGGGCAGCCGTGGAAGTCGTGGTCCTTCGCCACCATGCGCGCCATGGTGACGGGCG
>JBJTXX010000411.1:0-852 GCA_046082485.1 Actinomycetota bacterium | reverse complement strand
CGTCGCCAGCACCTCGGCCTGCACCGTCACGTCGAGCGCAGAGGTCACCTCGTCGAGCAGCAGCACCTCTGGCTGCTGCGCGAGTGCGCGGGCAATCGCCACACGCTGCTTCTCGCCACCCGACAATTGCTCCGGACGGCGGTCGAGCACCTCCGGCTGTAGCCCCACGGTGCCCAGCAGGGCCGCCAGGTCGCCGTCGTCGGTGCGTCTGCCCGCCGAGAGGATGCGACGGATCGAGTGCGCCGGGTTCAGCGAGTCGTCGGGGTTCTGGAACACCATCTGCACCCGGCGCAGCATCGGGGCCGGTCGCGCTCGCAGCGGCAGAGCCAGGTCGGGCGAGCCGTCGAGCAGCAGGGCACCGGCCGATGCCTCGAGCAGGCCGCAGACCGTGCGCAACAGCGTGGACTTGCCCGACCCCGATTCACCGATCACTCCCAGGATCTCGCCGCGCCGCACCTGCAACGACACGTCGTCGAGCGCCGCTGTCGACGACACCCGTCCGCGCCGCCCCTCACGGCGACGCGTCACGCTCACACCGCGCAGGTCGAGCACTGGTTCGTCGCCACGTCGGGCCGAGGCCCGGCTGCCGTGTCGTCGCCCCAGTGCGGGCGCCGCGTCGAGCAACCGTTGCGTGTAGGGGTGCTGCGGGCGCGCCACCACCTCGGACGTCGCGCCCTGCTCGATGACCTCGCCGTCGCGCATCACCACCACGTGTTCGGCGACCCTTCGAACCATCGAGAGGTCGTGGCTCACCACCACCATCGTGAAGCCGCGCTGGGTCTGTTGTTCCATCAGCATCCCGAGGATGTCGTGGGCGATGCCCACGTCGAGGGCCGAGGTCGGCTCGTCGAG
>JBJTXX010000410.1:0-1964 GCA_046082485.1 Actinomycetota bacterium | reverse complement strand
GCCGGTGACCAGCACCCGCTTGCCGGTGAGACCCAGATCCATTGCACGACCCCCAGTGGCACTTGCGGCGACCCCCTGTCGCCGACCTCGTCCGACGCAACATACTGTGGTGGCGATGCAGGGTCTGTACCACCCCTTCACCCGGGCGCTCTACGAGCAGGACGGCAACGGCAACGTCCGCGTCACGCTCGACGGCCAGTGGGGTCTGTTCAGAGCCGATGGGGCCTGGCTCGAGGGCGACGTGTTCGAGGCCGACCCGCAGTTGTGCGGCTGGATCGCCGGACCACGGATGACGGGTCAACGCCCGGCGAGGGGGATGTCGTGAGCGGCTGCCCGGTCGACTTGGCCCAGTTCGACCCGTTCGACGCCGAGGCGTTGCAGTGCCCGTACCCGGCGTACCAGCGGATGCGTGCCGAGGCCCCGGTGCTGTTCCTCGAACGCCTGGGAATGTTCATGGTGACCAGGAACGACCTCGTGCAGCAGGTGCTGCGCGACCCAGCCACGTTCTCGTCGCGCTTCGGTGGCCCAGCCACGCCGATGGCCGGCGGGGGCGGCGGCAACGACCCGGTGGCCCAGGTGGTCGCCGAGGGCTATCCGCGGGTCAGCACGATGCTGACCGAGGACCCGCCCGAGCACACGCGGTTCCGTGCGTTGGTCACGAAAGCCTTCACGCCGAAGGCCGTGGCGGGCCTCGAGCCGTTCGTTCGACAGATCGTGAACGACCTGCTCGACGGTTGGGGCGACCGCACCGAGATCGAGTTCGTCTCCGACTTCGCCGTTCCACTGCCGGTGAAGGCGATCGCCACCATGTTGGGCGTGCCCGAGGAGCGCTACCCGGACGTGAAGCGCTGGAGTGACGCGTTCATCGCCGGTATCGGCACCCTCCAGTCCACGGAGGACCGCGTGGTCAGCGAGCGGACCGTGAACGAGTTCCAGCACTTCTTCGCCGGTGAACTCGAACGCCGCCGCACGGAGCCGACCGATGACCTGCTGACCCACCTGCTGCAGGCGCGCATCGACGAACCGGGCGTGGACCCCCGACCGCTCGACGTGCCCGAGATCCTCAGCATCCTGTCGCAGTTGATGACCGCAGGGAACGAGACCACCACGAAACTGCTGAGCGAGGCGATGCGTCTGCTCGGCGAGCAGCCCGAGCAGTGGCAGGCCCTTCGCGCCGACCCCGGCCGTGCCGATCGCGTGGTGGAGGAAGCCCTGCGTCTGAGCAGCCCCACGCAGGGAATGTTCCGCAGGGTTCGACGGGAGACCGAACTGGGCGGGGTGACCCTGCCGAAGGGCTCGATGCTCATCGTCGTGTTCGGCGCTGCGAACCGTGACACCGAGGTGTTCGGCGAGAATGCCGAGGCCTTCGTGCCCGATCGCCCCAATGCCCGTGAGCACCTTGCGTTCGGCAAGGGGGTGCACTTCTGCCTCGGTGCCGCGCTCACACGTCTCGAGGCCCGTGTGGCGCTCGAGGAGCTCGCACGACGCGTGCCGTCGTTCGAGCTGGCGGATCGGAACGACTTCGCCTACTTCCCCAGCATCCTGCTGCGCGGGCTGCGCTCTCTGCACCTCCGGTTGCAGGTTCCGGCGGGCACCTGATTCTTCTCCGGGTTCCTTGGTGGAGTCGCCGTCGGGTCCGATACACTCCGGGCGTTCTTTGACAACCCACTTGATCCCCTACGACGGAGACAGCAATGAGCAAGGCGAAATTCGAGCGCACCAAGCCGCACGTGAACATCGGCACGATGGGTCACATCGACCACGGCAAGACCACCCTCACGGCAGCCATCTCCAAGACGTTGGCGGATCGTGGGTTGGCCGCCTACACGCCGTTCGATCAGATCGACAAGGCGCCGGAGGAGAAGGCTCGTGGTATCACGATCTCGATTGCGCACATCGAGTACGAGACGGCGAATCGTCACTATGCGCACGTGGACATGCCGGGTCACGCTGACTACATCAAG
>JBJTXX010000409.1:0-5233 GCA_046082485.1 Actinomycetota bacterium | reverse complement strand
GCGGTGTCGCCGGCAAGGCCCAGAAGATCGGCACCGCACCCGCGGCGGACTGCGGCGACGCCGACGCATCGGTCAACCCGCTGTGGATCGGGCGTGACCGCCAAAACCCGGTCACCGACTCGCCCACGAAGACCACCCTGTTCATGCCGGTCACCGTCGACGTGCCAAACGTCGCTGCGTTCCCGTTCTGCACCACCGGCCCCGATGCCAGGGCACGCTTCAACAGCGACCAGAAGACCGAGTTCACGTACGCAGCCAAGGCCACCAACAAGAAGAACGTCAGGACCGGCACGATCAAGAAACTGAAGCTCACGGCGCCGCTGACCCATGAGATCCCGCTCGGCGTAGCCGGCGCGACCGTGGTCTACAAGTACGACCCGACGGTGCTGACGATGACCGGCCCGTGCGTGGCCTCGGTGGCCAAGAACGGCTCGAACACCTGCAGTTACAACAACACGACGGGCACCATCACGCTGACCAGCACCGAGAACTTCGTCATCAAGAAGGACAAGCCGATCATCAGCCCCAGCATCACGCTCACGTTCGACTACGTGAACAACACCGGGGCCCCCACCACCACCAACATCACCTACGACAGCAGCGCCACCACGATCACCATCGGGCCAGCCTCTGTGTTCGTGAAGTTGCTGAGCGACGACGACCAGCGCGCCCTGCTGGGCCTGCCGGCCTGCGGCACCATCGTGGGTGTCACCGAGACCTGCCCGGACGCCAACGACGGCTACCCGATCATCGCGCTGTCGCTCCCCTGAGCACGGCGAACCTTTCGAAGCAACCAGTACCAAGCAACCAGTAACAGCACAGCAAGCACACCAACACACAACAACCTCTTGGGGGCAAACCAAAATGAACATCAGTACACGGAAGGGCAGGTGGGCGGCAGCGATTGGGGCGCTGCTGGTCGCTTCGTCCGTCGCCGTGGTCACGGCTTCGCAGTCCGCTTCGGCGGTCAGCGCGCTGCCCGTGACCGCAGTCAGCCGTCTGGCCGGTGACATCACCGGGCCGGGCGTGCTCTTCAACAACGGCACCAGCTGGCCGTTCACGCAGACCCAGACGCTCGACGTCACCTTCCCCGGCGTGGTGAAGGTCGACCCGGCGACGGGCAATCCCAGCACCACGCTTGTGGCCACAGCCGACGGCGTGCTGGCCACCTGGTGTGGCAACTTCAACGGGGCGACCCCGCTGCTGAGCAGCGACGTCGGCGGCCTGGCCGGCATCGTCGCCAACTGCGCATCGATCGGTGACGACCCGGCCACGCCGGCGGTCGAGACCGCTCAGTTCAGCGTGGCGGTCGACGACCTCACCGGCAGCATCACGGTCACCGGCACCATCGACGGCCTGCCTGCTGGTCGTTCGTGCCAGCCGGCCGGCGGAGTGATCCCGTGTCTGCTGATCGTGGCCAACACCACCCAGACCGTCGCGCTGGCGATGCCGCTGGTGAACGTGGCAACGGTGCAGACGGGCGGTCCGCTCAACCCGGCAACGCTGGCGCCCGGCGGCACGCCGGCGCTGTACGCCAACTGCACGCCCACGTCGGCGCCGCCGCACAGCTGCCCGTCGACCCGCCAGACCACCGGCGCGGTGCCTGGTGTCAGCCTGCACCCCACGGCCCTCGGCGGCCTCGGACCGGTCTCGACCACCACGATCAACGCGGTGCTCGGCGGCGTAGCGACGCTGGGCTCGGTGGCCCACGTGATCACCGGCAACGACCTGCAGTTGTGCACCGGCCTCAACACCGGTTGCTCGAACGTGTCGCTCGCTGGCTCGGTCGCTACGCCCTACCCGGGCCTCTCGGTGTACGGCGCCACCGCCACCACCACCGGCTCGGTGTCGGCGGCATTCGCCACCGCGATGCCCCCCGGTGACTATTACATGCGGGTGCAGTACACCAGTTTCGTGGTGTCGCCCGTCGACCCGTCGGCCAGCTTCGCCGGCGGCTGCTCAGGGCTCCTCGGCGTCGCGAACACCTGGACCTGCCAGAGCGGCGGGTACTGGCTGGCCCCGATCCGCGTGCTCGGCACGCCCACCCTGACCACCAGCACGATCGCCGGCACCGTCGGCGAGAACGCCACGGTGACGATCACCGGTCTCGACCAGTGGCAGACCGGCACCCTGAAGGTGCTCGACGTCAGCGGCTTCCAGATCGGTGCCGACATCCCGGTCACCTCGAACGGTCTGGGTGTGATCGTCAAGGCGGTGCCCGTCACCTACCCGGCGGCGAAGATCACGTTCGCCTCGCAGCGCAACAACAGCGCCCCCGTGGTGCCTGTCGTTGCCATCACCCTGGCGACCGGCACCCTGGCCACCGATGCTGGCGTCGGTGACTGTGTCGACGTGGCCGGCGCCGCCGGCGCCTGCTCGGCCGGCCAGATCCTGTCGACCACGGTCGACCCGGGCAACCTGCAGCTGAACATCGCGACGCCTGAGGTCATCGTGCCGAACCCCGACCTGTCGACGATCGACCTCACCGATCCCGACAGCTGGTACGTGGTCAGCGACCCCGGCCCCGTCGGCGAAGTCCTGATCGGTGACATGCGCGGTGCCAACACGGGCTTCGTGATCACCGTGCAGTCCTCCGACCTGCGTGGTGCGTCGACGGCGAACAACAACGTCATCCCCGCTGGTGACGTGTGGTTCATCTCCGACGCCGCCTGCGAGCCCTATGCCGATGCCGGCACCGGCAACGACCCACTCGGTGTGGTCAATGGCACCGCTGCTGCCGACCCGCTGGCCGCACCGGGCGAATCGCTGATGGCCGATGGCTCGCAGGAGGCTTGCACCCTCGACCCGGACATCAACGGTCTGGCCGGCGGCATGTTCCAGTTGAACTTCGACGTGGCCGTGGCAGCTCGCCCGATCACCCCGGTCGACGACTACACCGGTCTGATCACGATTACCCTCACCGGTAACTGAGTCGGTCACACACCGGCCTGACTCGGGGGTGCCGGGGGCGCAAGCCCTCGGCACCCCCGAGGCGTTTCATGGAGGAAGTACGAATGCCGCACGCCGCACGGCGCTTCAACTGTTTGGGATCCCTGCTCGTGGCGGTCGCCGCGTTCATCGTCTCCATTCCCACGGCACAGGTGGCGCGTGCCGCCGACGCCCAACCGCTTGCCATCGAACCGGCCTCCACGGGAGGCGGTATCAAACGGACGAGTTTCAACTACACGCTCTCCCCGGGCGACAGCCAGACCGATTCGGTCGTGGTGTCGAACCTGGGCGACACCACGCAGAACGTGCGGGTCTACTTGGCCAACGCCTTCACCACCGAGAGTGGCAAGGTCGGCGTGAGGGCCAACGACGCGGCGAAGGAAGAGCCCGTCGACTGGGTGACCTACACCTCGAAACTGGGCAACGGCACCATCCAGATCGCCGCCAACACCAGCAAGTCGATCCCGTTCACCATCAGCGTTCCGCCCGATGCGCCGCCCGGCGACTACGCCATCGGCCTCGCTGCGGTACCCGTGGTCGACCCGTTGGCACCCCAGACTGGGCAGAACAGCCTGACGGTGGTGACGGCCGTCGCCACACTGTTGCGGCTGAAGGTCGACGGCCCGCTGCTGCCGGTGGTGCAGATCGCCAGCCTGACCGCAGATGCATCGCCGGCTCTGGTGCCCGGCACCGACGGAGGCACCACTTCGGTGTCGTTCCAGGTCGTCAACGCCGGCAACCAGTCGTTCAAGGCCACCGTCAAGATCGTCGAGACCGACGCATTCGGCAGCGACATGTACAGCTACCCGCCCATCGAATTGAACGAGATGTTGCCCGGCTCAGCGGTGCCGGTGAACGTCGGCTGGCCCGACGCGCCCTCGGTGCGCGGTGCAGTGCGCGTGGAGGTCACCACCGACACCACCGCAACGGTGGTGCGTGAGGCTGCGTTCTGGTCCATCCCGTGGGGCTTCGTGGGTATCATCGTGGTCGCACTGATCGTGCTGGAGTTGCTGCGGCGACTTCGGAAACGGCGGAGGTTGGCGAAGGCGTGAGACAGGGACGGGCAGCACGGCTGACACTGGCAGCACTGTGCCTCGTCGCGCCCGCGCTGCCCTTCGGCAGTGCCGAGGCACGCACACCTGCGAACCCGCCCACCATCACCATCGCCCGGCCACAGTGGGCCCTCGGCGAGAAGATGGTGATCCGTGGAGCGAACTGGCCGGCGGGAATCGTGAGCCTGCAGATCTGCGGCAGCAACGGCATCCACGGCACCAAGGACTGCGACATGCCCAGCAGTCGCACGGTCGGCGTGGGCAGTGGCGGCGAGTTCGGCCTGCAACTGAGCGTGGCGGCACCGCCCGTGCCGTGCCCGTGCGTAGTACAGGCATCTGCTGTCACCGGCGAAACCGTGGTGGTGGCGCCCATCAGCCTGCCCGAGCACACCTTCGACGAGAACTTCGCCCAGAAGCCCGACAAGCCCAGCGCCACGACGCTCAGCGTCACCATGTCCCTGAAGACGCCGCGTTCATGGCGCGACTACGTGGGCGTGTCGCCAGAGCGAATGGTGCGCGTCACCGTCACCAACACCGGCGCCCTGCCCACCGGCGACGGCAGCATCGACCTCACCGTCGGCAAGGACTTCCCGCCGCTCGGCTACGGCACCATCCTGCGGTTCGATTCGATCGGCCCGGGCGAATCCACCGAACTGGCCACCGCCCTGCCGCTCGACTCGTTCGCCTACGGCGACTACTGGGTGAAGGCCGAGGTCGCCTCGCCCCGGGCACAGGCCGCCACCGGCGCGATGACCTCCACGTTCCCCAGTGGTGCCTTCGCCGGCCTGGTCGGGTTGGTGGTGCTCATCGATCTCGCGGTGGTTCGTCGGGTTCGCAAGCGCACCCGGGCAGCCCGACAAGCCGTGTCCGCACCCCCGGAATACGGCACCCCGTCGGCCTTCCTGCGGCCCCGCACCGGCGGAGCCCCCGTCGTCACCCACATGCCGGCCGCCTTTCCCATTCTCGGGGATTCCCCCACAGGCGAGCCGCTCAGCGACGACTCGCCGGTCGGCACCCCGATCGACGAAACGGTCTGACGGTCACGACACCGGGCCGCTACGAGACCGGGTCGGCAACGCCCCGCAGGTACACCGTGACGGCAGTTCCCTCGCCGACGTGGCTCTCGAGCGTCACGTGGCCGTCGTACTGGTGCACGGCGCAGTGCACGACCAAAAATCCCAGACACCTGCCCCACGCGTCAGGGCCCACGTGGGTGGTGGGGGAAGGATTCC
>JBJTXX010000408.1:0-2101 GCA_046082485.1 Actinomycetota bacterium | reverse complement strand
GCGGGCTCCGGTGGGTTCGTCGACGCCGCGTACCGACCCGACCGCTCGGTCGTTCCCGGGGCCGTCATGCTGTTGCTCTGGGCGCTCGCGGTGATCCTTGCGTGGCGCATCCGTCACCGTGCCCTGATGTGGTTGCACCTTGTGCTCGGCCTCGTGCTTGCGCTCGAGGCGTTGTCAATGGTGCGCATCTTCGGGAAGGTCTGGTACTACCTCACGCTGTGGGCGTGGTCGGTGACGGTGCTGATGGCGATCGCGTCGGCAGCGACCTTCGTCGTGGTCGTTCGCCGACGACTCGGTGACGTCGCGCGCCCGGCCCTGTTGCGAGGGTGCGTCGGCGCCGGCGGTTCGCTGGCGGTGTTCAGCATGGTGAGCCTGCTCTCCGCGGCAGCAGTGGCGCAGCCGCCCGAGCCGCGCCTCAGCACGCCGCTCGGTTCGCTCATCGACCCCACCGTGACCGCGATCATCGAGGGAGACGGCGCCGCCGATGGCCCGGAAGGTCGCTACGTGGTCACCTGGAGCGATGCATACTTCTTCGGTTCGCAGGGTTACGGGTTGGTCAACGAACTCGAGCGAGCCGGGCTGCACGTCGGGGTGGACCCCACCTTCAGGGTGCCCGTCACTCCCCAGAGGGTGATGGACCGCGCCAATGCCACGGCGGAAGTGCATCTCTCCACCGGTTCGTACATCGACGAGTGGCGGCAGCGCCCCGACGCGGTGGAGGTTGCCTACGTCGATTCGCGCACGGATGCCGAGATTGCAGACTACGAGGCCCTGCGCACGGAGGTGCTCGACGGACTGCTCGGTGCCGGCCTCGACGAGTTGGTGGAGTTGGTCGACACGAACCTCTTCGGCGCCTCGCTCGACCCGCGTCTTCCTGCGAACGTACAGCGCGCGATGGCCCGGATGCTCATCATCGGTCAACCCGCTGCCGTCTTCATCGTCCCGCTCGGCTGAGGATCAACCCGACAGCAGCGCGAGGGACAGGGCGCTCGTTGCCGCTGCAGCGGCGACCCACAGTCCCACGGTTCGTGCCGCGCTCAGCGAGGTCAGGCGCTGTCGCAACGGCCGTTCGACGAGGCGGTGCAGCACGACCGCCGCCACCAGCGAGACCACGCATCGGACCGCAACCGCCGACCAACCCCCGAGGTGGAGTCGTGAGTCGGGCAGTGCCAACACGACGGGCCAGTGCACCGCGTAGAGCGAGTAACTGATCTCGCCGACGGCGACCAGCACCGGATGCGAGAACACCCTCCGGAGCAGGCCGGCCCGGTGCACAGCGGCGATCCACGCACACCATGCCAGGGACAGCAACGCGTAGCCGCCGTTGGAGAGCCAGAACTCCTCGCGTCCGACGAACACCACGCAGGCGCAGAAGATGCCGACGGCTGCGAGTCCGGATGCGGCGAGGCCCCGAGCGCGCCAACGCGGCAGCCAGACGGCCAGCAGCACCCCGGCGGCGAACTCCGCCAACCGCACGTCGGTGCCGAACTCCTCCCTGCGCACCGTGCTGTGCAGCACGAGCGCCATCATCAGTGATGCCGTCCAGCCGACGATGGCGAGCCGTTGGAATCGCGGACGCAACGGTGCCGTGCCGCCGGCAATCGCCACAAGCAGTACCAACGCGTACAGCTGCACCTCGACCGACAGGGACCAGAAGTGGGTGAGCGGGTGCACCAGCCGGAAGCCGGCGCTGTCGGGCAACCAGGCGAGGTGCCAGTTGGTGAACTGCCAGATCGCAGACAGCGCATCGCTCGGGCCGAAGGCATTCCATGTCGCCAGTCGAGTCGGGCTGATCGCCACGACGAGGGCGATGACGCAGAACGCGACGGGTGCGAGCCGGGCGATGCGGCGGGTGACGAACGCCCTAGCCCGCACCCCCATGTGGTCTTCGTGCTCGCGCAACAACTGACCGCCGATGAGGAAGCCGGAGAGGGTGAAGAACACGGACACACCGAGGAATCCGCCCTGGAAGCGTTGCGTCCCGGGCGACAGCGACTCGGCGTGGAACAGCAGGACCGCCAGCACCGCGAAGGCGCGTATGCCGTCGAGGGCGGGAACCCGTTCGGTCACTGGTCGGGTCGGCGCAGGCGGCGCCCGATGG